>JADDPV010000096.1 GCA_016781705.1 Rubrobacter sp. | reverse complement strand
TAAGAAGAAGAATTAAGAAGAAGAAATAACCGGATCTTATAAGGATCTTATAAAAGAAGAAGAAATAACTGGGTCTTATGATCTGTTGTGCGAACGCGAGCGTAACATGAGCGTATAATGCGTTTGATAGGTAGTGACGTCAAAAGGGAGGTAAGAGCGTGGCGGTACGACAGTATGCGGGGATCCTTGGGGTGGTCCTTCTCTTGCTCGGCGTGTTGGGGTTGATCTTGGGCGACGGGCTGCTGATTAATATTCTGAACATCGACATCGTGGAGGACATCGTTCATCTGCTCACGGGGGGTATTTTGGCCTACGTGGGGTTCGGGCAGCGGGACGACGGGCTAGCCCGAACCGTGGTCGGCGTGCTGGGGGTAGTCTACTTGCTGGTCGGTATCCTCGGCTTCCTCGTGCCCATGTTGTTCGGGCTAATCCCCAGCGGTTACACCGTTTTCGACAATATCGTCCACCTGGCGATAGGCGTGCTCAACATCCTGGTGGCCTGGGTCTTGCAGGGGGGCCGCGCAACGACGGCGCGGGGCTAGACGAGTACCGGAGGGCCAACCCGACCCAGACGGGCGGGACCGATGGCCGTAGCGAAGAACAACAGGGCCGACCGTCGGAAGCTTATCCTTTACCCGGCGGCGGCCCTTTCGCTGCTTGCGGCGCTGGTCCACCTCCGGGTAATGCCGGAACACTTCGAGGAATGGTGGGGCTACGGGGCGTTCTTCCTGATCGCCGCCGTCGCACAGGGAGCCTACGGTGTGGTCCTGCTGCTCTGGCCGCGCCGTCCACTCCTACTTCTCGGCGTGGGGGGTAACCTCTCGATCATCGTCTTGTACCTCGTAACCCGAACCGTGGGGGTCCCGGTCTTCGGACCGCACGCGGGGGAGGCGGAGGCGATAGGGTTTACCGACCTGTGCGCAACGGCGTCCGAGATAGCGATCGTCCTCGCGGTAGGGGCGCTGCTGTTGCAGGACCTTTCCCCCCAGAGAAGACGCCTGGTCCTGATCATCATCGCGATCGCCGCCCTATCTGTCGCGCACCTGGTGCACCTGCTGCTCCGCGATTCCCCGGCGCACGGTCCCTGATCCCTCGGAACCCGAGGTACACGAAGGAAGAGAAGGGCCGGTACCACGCCTGCGCCCGCGTTGCGGGGCCCCGGTGGCGCCGCCGCTAATCCTTGCGTTTAAACACGCTCTTTCTGCCACCGGGCCACCAGTTCCAGTCGCCCAGGATGCGCATGGTGGCGGGGACGAGGAGGACGCGGATAATGGTGGCGTCCACGAAGACGGCGACGGCGAGGCCGAGACCGATGGCCTTCGTCGTCGTGATTCCGGTGAAGGCGAAGGCGCCGGTGACGACGATGATGATCGCCGCCGCCGAGGTGATGATCCCGGCTGTCGCTATCAGACCCTTCGCGACGCTCGCGGCGTTGGACTCGCCGTACTCGTACGCCTCCCGGATGCGCGAGAGAAGGAACACTTCGTAGTCCATCGAAACCCCGAAGATGGTGCAGAACATCAGGATCGGGACCGACGCCTCCACGAACCCCAGCGGCGCGAAGCTCAACAACCCCGAGAGGTTGCCGTCCTGGAACACGAACACCATCGCCCCGAAGCTCGCCGTCAGGCTCAGGATGTTCACGATCACGGCCTTCAACGGGATGAAGAACGACCGGAACGTGAGGAATAAAACGAGGTAGGTGACGCCCAGGACGAAGGCGACCGCGTAGGGGGCGTTGCCGTAGAGGCTGGATATGAAGTCCTTCTGCCCCGCCGATAGCCCGCCGACGAGGAAACTCCCCCCCTCGGGCGGCTCGAGAGTACGCACCTCCCCCACCGCGTTTCGCGCCTCCTCGGTGTACGGGCTCTTCTCCATGACAGCCCGCAGCAGTGCTTTGTCTCCAGCGGTGAAGGCGTCCAGGGCGGACCGTATCTCTTCCGAATCCCGCACCTCCGGGAGCGCGAGGAAGTTGGCGACGCCCTCCGGGGCGGCGGTGCCGTCGGCGCTTATCCCCTCCGGAAGCTCCGGCACACGCCGCTCCAGCTCTCCGGCTACCCGCGCCTCCGCCTCGGCCCGAACCTGCTCTTGCGCCCCCGGCGGGACAGCGCCGGGTTGGGCCTCTAGCCCAGCGAGTTGCTCCTCGACGGCCGCGTCCACTTGCCGCGCGGCCTCCGCTTCGGCCGTCTCGCGGGCCTCCGTCACGCGCTCGGCGTAGGCCCTGGCCCCTTCTTCGCCCACCGTGTAGATGCTCTCGACGCTGCCCACGCCTTCGACGGCGGAGACGCGCTCGCCGAAGTCCCGAATCGCCGTGAGGCCCTCGGCGCTAAGAGGATCGTCGGGGAGGGTGGCGATGATCTCCGTCGGGGCGAGGCGAGGGTAATCGAAGTCGGTCTTGAGGACGTCGTCGCCCTGGCGCGACTCGTACCTCTGCGGCAGCACGCTCGCCTCGGGGATACCGACCTTCATGTGCGTCGCGGGGTAGAGCAGGGCGAAGAGCACCGCCCCGACGGCGAGGAGCACGACGAACGGGTGGCGCATCACCACCTCCGCGCTCCGGCCCCAGAACCCGCCCCCCACCGGCTCGGAGGCGCGGCGGCGTCTCGGTCTCAGGGAGAGAGCGTTGACCCTACGTCCCAGGACAGAGAGCACCGCCGGCAGGAGCGTGAGGGCGGCGGCGACCGAGAAGAACACCACGAAGATGCCGCCGACGCCGATGGAGCGCATGAACATGTACGGGAAGAAGAGGAGGCCCATCAGCCCGATCAGGACGGCCGTCCCACTGAAGAAGATGCTCCGCCCGGCCGTCTCGACCATGCGGGGAACCGCCTCGGAGACCGGGTAGCCTTCCAGCTCCTCGCGGAAGCGACTTACGGCGAAGAGCGCGTAGTCTATCCCTAGCCCCAGGCCGAGCATCGTCGAGATCGTCAACACGAACACGCTCATGTCGTAGACGCCTGCGATGAAGTACAGCGTCGAGAGCGTCACCGCGACGCTCGCGCCACCTATGACGACCGGGATGCCCGCCGCGATGAGGCTCCCGAACGCGACGACCAGGATGAGCAACGCCAGCGGGAACGCGTACTTCTCGGCCCGCTTTATGTCCTCGATGCTCGCCTCGGTGATGTCCAGGTAGACTGCTGGCGCCCCGGTGACGTAAGTCTTCAACTCCTCCGAGCGCACCCTCTCGCGCACCTCGTCCACGAGCCCCTGTGTCTCCTCGATGGAGACGTCGAAGCTGACCACCGCGTAGCTCTTCTCGCCGTCCTCGGAGAGGAACAGCGGGTCCTCCGTCTCTGAGTACGTCGTGACGTCCCTGACCCCGTCGAGCCGCCGCACGTCTTCGAGCGCACGGTCCTCTGCTTCCCGAAATTCGGTGTCCCTCGCGCCCGGCTCACCATCCCCCTCGAAGACGATGGTCAGGGCCGCAGGCGAGGCGCCGAACTCCTCGAAGAGGATATCCTGCACCCTCTCGGCCTCGGCATCCGGGTTCTCGAAGCCGCCGCCCTTCAGGCGATCAGAGAGGTTGGGAGCGAAAAACACGCTCCCCACCAGCAGCGCGCCCCAGAAGAGCAGTACCAGCCAGCGGAAGCGGTAGGCGAAGCGGCCCAAAGAATAGAATATCCTCACCGGCCGCCACGCACCTTTTCGGAGAGGCCTGTTTTCACGCGCGTATGTTACCTAAAATGCACGCAAATTTAGGGAGCAGCGAGTAGAGAAACCACTACCCTCATCTCACTACTCTCTTGGAACGAAGCGACGCTACTTCGTGGCGCGCGGTAGGCTCAGGGACAGGACGAGGCCGAGCAGGGGGAGGGAGGCGACGGCGAGCATCATGGTGGGGAGGCCGTAGGCGTCGGCCAGGGCGCCGAGGAACGGCGCGCCGAGGCCGCCGAGGCCGATAGAAAGGCCCATCGTAATGCCGGCGGCAACGCCTATACGGCCGGGCAGGTACTCCTGGCCCATCACGACCGTCACGCCGAAGGTACCTATGGTGGCGGCGCCTATGAGGGCGAGGAGCGCCATCCCAGGCAGGGGGCCGGCGAGGGTGAACGCGTAGATCAGGGGCGCCAGCACGAGCATCGTGCCCGTGACGACCACTTTGCGCCCGACCCTGTCGGCGAGCGGCCCCAGGGCAAGCGTGCCCACCGCGCCGGCGAAGAGCATGACGCTCAGGGCGGTGTTGGCGAGGGC
The DNA here is from genome assembly GCA_016781705.1 of Rubrobacter sp. Taxonomy (GTDB): domain Bacteria; phylum Actinomycetota; class Rubrobacteria; order Rubrobacterales; family Rubrobacteraceae; genus Rubrobacter_F. The sequence continues at coordinate 15,043 of JADDPV010000096.1, read as the reverse complement.
CGGGGATGTCCCGAGCACCCTCACGTAGTACGAGCCGACGAACGTGACCATCCCGAAGTACACGAACGAGCGCACCGTGACGACCCCGACCATGCGGACGAACGGCCCCCAACGCCCCGGCGTGGCGTCCGCATCGCGCTCCCCGTTCGTCTCCGACGACTCGGGACGGAACGAGAGGAGGCGGGGCAGCTCGTGCAGGAAGGCGAAGCCCATCAGGGCGGCGGGGAGCGCGAGGAAGAGCGTGCCGGACAGTCCGAAGTAGAGGACGAGCGGGGTGGTTAGGACGGGGCCTAGAGCGAAGCCGGCGTTGCCGCCGACGGAGAAGAAGCTCATGCCGCGGGCGCGCCTCGCGCCCGAGACGTAGTTGGCGAAGCGGGCCGACTCGGGGTGGAACGCGGCGACGCCGAGGCCCGATACGAGGATGCAGGCCAGTATCAGAGGGTATGTGGGCGCAACGCCGGCGAGCGCTATCCCCGCGCCGCCGACCATGACGCCGAGCGGCATGAGGGCGGGCAGGGGTCTGTTGTCCGAGAAGTAGCCGAAGAGCGGCTGGACGATGGAGGAGCTCAAGGTCGCGGCCAGCACGAGCGAGCCCGCCGCCGCGAGCGAGAGGCCCCGTTCGGCGACGAGGAACGGCACGAGCGCGGCCACTGCACCCTGGTTCACATCCGTGAAGAGGTGCCCGGCCGAGAGCGTGGCCATCGCCCTCCGGTTCACGCCCTTTCTCGCGCCGTCCTCCACGAGAAAGATACTACCAGTCATCCCGGACCGCGTACGGCAGCAACGCCCACACCCGGCCAGCCCGCAGCTCCGAGAACCCCGCGCGCAAAGCATCGACGGCCTCTCGAACGGGCTCGCCGGGGGTCGGCCGGGCGCCGCCGGGCGGCGTGACCTTCACGAGCAGGTCGGATGGGTCGCCCTCTATCCCGGCGAGCCTCTTTGCCGCCTCCAGGGCGTCGCGGAAGCCGCCGACCCCGTCCACGAGGCCACGCTCCAGCGCCTCCGTCCCGGTCCAGACGCGGCCCCCGGCGAGCGCCTCCAGTGTGCCCGGCTCGATGCCGCGCCCCTTCGCGACCCGGTCCTTGAACTCGCCGTAGATGCCCCGGAGCTGCTCCGCCAGCACGGCCAGCTCGTCCGAGCTCGGCTCGCGGCGCGGGTCGAGGAGGTTGGAGCGCGCGCCGCGCTGCACGGCGACCGGGTTGATCTTCAGGTTCTCGAAGAGGCCGGCGGCGACGGGACGGGCGATGACGACGCCTATCGAGCCGGTGACGGTGTTCCGGCGGGCGATTATGCGCGAGGCCGCCGCCGAGAGGTAGTAGCCGCCGGAGGCCGCGACGTTGCCCATGAGGACGACGACGGGCTTCCTCGGGCGGAGGCGCTCGACCTCGCGCCAGATCCGGTCGGACGCCAGCGCGTCACCGCCCGGAGACTCGACGTGGAGCAAGACGGCCGCGACCTTCCGGCTCTTCTCGGCGGCCCGCAGCGCCGCCACGACGGAGTCGCTGCCGGCCTGTTCCCTGCCGAGCGCGGGGAGCGGCACCGGGAGCCTTCTACTCCTCCCCCGCACGATCGTCCCTTCCACCCGGACGAGCGCCACGACACCCTTCGCCCGCTTGCGGTACGGGAGGCGCAACGCCCCCTTCGCCGCGTCCCACTCCGCGAGCCTCGCGGAAGACCCGTTCTCCCCAAGCCTCTCCGGCAGCTCGTCCTCGTAGAGCGCGCCGTCGAGCAGGCCCCGCCCCTCGGCCTCCGCGGCGAGATAGGGTGCGCGGTCCACCATCGAGCGCGTCCCCTCGGGCGTCACGCCTCGCCCGGCGGAGACGGCCCGGATCAACTCGTCGAACCTTCGGTCGAGCAGCCTCTCGACCTGCTCGCGCGCTTCTTTGGAGAAGTCCGAGCGGATCAAAGCGTCCCCGGCGCTCTTGTATGGCGAGACGGCCAGCACCTCGGCCCTCAAGCCCACGCGGGCCAGGGCGTCCTTGAGGAAGTTCACGCGGGCGCGCAGTCCGACGACACTCAAGGTCGAGGCCGGCGACGCATAGACCTCATCCGCCGCCGCCGCGAGATAGTAGGAGCGGGTGTCCCCGCCGTCCGCAAGGTAGGCGACGACCTTCTTGCCGCGCTCGCGGAACCGCGCCGCCTCGGCGCGCAACTCTTCGAGGGAGGCCCATCCAGCATCGAGGTTCTCGACGCGCAGCACGACGCCGCCGGGGCGTCCGTCGGCGAGGATGCGGTCGAGGCGAGCCCGGATGCCTTCCAGGGAAGGACCGGAGGGGCGAGGATCGAGGCGGCGCCGGAGCAGCCCCCTCCTCGACGGCTCGAAGTGGGGGAGCGTGCCGGAGACGGGGATGACGACGAAGTCCGGAGGACGCCTGCGCAGGGCACGTCGCAGGACGTTACGGAGGGAGCGGACGAGGTTGACGAGCGCGTTCGAGAGCGGAGCCATGCGTCTACTGTACACCGGGTAAAGCCTCGCGGCGCGCAAGCGGGGCGGGTGGAGCGGTGTGGTAGACTTTTTCAAGAATGGTTATCTATAGGATAGGACGCGGAGGATGGTAGGCGCGGTGGAGCGCGACGAAGTCCGGGAGAGGTTCCGGCGGTCGGGGTACACGCTGACTAGCCAGCGGCGGGCCGTGCTCGAGGCCCTGCGGGACTCCGAGGGGCACCCGTCGGCCGAGGAGGTCTACCTCGCCGCCAAGAGCCGCAACCCGAAGGTGGCTTTGGGCACGGTCTACCAGGCGCTCTCGGTGCTGGAGGAGATCGGCCTGATAGAGGCCAAGCGCTGGTCGGAGTCGCCGGTTCGGTACGACGTGAACACCGAGCCTCACCACGACATCCGCTGCACGAGGTGCGACGCGGTCGAGGAGATACCGGGGGTGGATCTCGGCGACTTCGCGGCACACATCCGCGAGAATACCCCCTACGACGTGACGAGCGCCTCCCTCGTCATCGAGGGCGTCTGCCCCGCCTGCCAGACTCAGGACGGTTAGCCAGCCCGCCGCGGCGGCTTCGTCCGCTTTCTTCTCGTGGTTTGCCCCGTAAGATGCCTGGGGGCACTTTACCTGGGAGCGCAAAGAGGCTACCCTGTTAGCGAGTGTTTTCGGATGGTGAACAACCATCCATATGCGTAGTGGCCGGGCCATAGCGGGAGGACTAGTTTGACGGGGGAGCGTGACGGCGACCGAGTCGTTGACCCGATCGGCGACCCGGCGCAAGAGCTAGAGGACCAGATGCGGGCCGCCGACGCCCTGATCGAGAGCCTCGAGGCCGAGGTCGCGGAGCTTAGGCGGGACCTGGAGAGCGCCAGCGACGCGCTGCGGACGGCCCAGGAGGAGGTCGCGGCGCGCGGCGCGGCGGTGGAAGAGGCCGGCCGCCTGCGCGAGGCCCTGGAGTCCACCGAGGGCGAAGCGCAACTCCTGCGAGACGAACTTACCGCCCTGCGCACCGAGAACGCCGACGAGCAGTTGCGCCTGCGCAACGAGCACATCGCGAGCATGGCCGCGCTCCGGGAGGAGCTCGAGGAGCAGCGCCGGGCCGACGTGGCGGACGCCGCCTCGGAGGGGAAGGTCGCCGACCTCAGGGAGGAGTTCCGCAAGGAGCGCAAGGCCGCCGACGAGCGCCACAGGGCCGAGATCGAGAAGTTGAGGCGGGACGCCCAGGGCTGGGAAGAGAAGCTGCGGGCGGGGTACCGCGACCTCGAGGAGCGCCACAAGGCCGAAATCGACGAGTTGAGGCAGGAACGCGCCCGGGAGGTGGCGGCCCTGCGGGAGGTCCACGCGAAGGAACTCGACACCCTCGCGTCCGAGCGCCGCGAGGAAGTGGAGGCTTTGCGGCGGACGCACCGCGAGGAGGTGGAGGCGCTAAGCCGGAACATCGAGAGGCAGAAGCTCGAGCGCCGCGAGGAGGTGGAGGCTTTGCGGCGGGCGTACCGTGCAGAGGTCGAGGCGCTGAGCCGGGACACGGAGAAGCAGAAGATAGCGCTGGAAAAGGCGTTGAGGGAGGAGCTCTGGCGCGCGCGTGAGGAAGAGCGGCGCGCGGACGCGGAGCGACACCAGGCGGAGCTGCAGGCGCTCAGGAGCGCCGCGGCGGGCCGAGAACTGGAGATACAGAAGCAGATGCGGGACGCGGTCGTGGGCCATCGGGAGGAAGTCGCGGCATTCAGACTCGAGCTCGAATCGAGCCTGGTGGCGGCCGAGGAGCGACGCCAGACGGACGTCAGGGAGATCAAACGCCTCGCCGAGGGCCGCGAGCAGGAGCTCCGGCGGGCGCAGACCGCACGCCTCTCGGAGGAGAAAGAGTCGGCGGAGCGCCGCATCTCGGCGCTCAAGGCCCAGAGGGAGGCGGATGCGAGATCTCTGCGTGAGAGGCACGCCGGGGAGCTGGCGAGACTGCACAGGTCCTTCGAGGAACGCCTCGCGGCCGGAGAGGAGCGCCACGGGGTGGAGGTCGCAGACCTCCTGGAGCGCGCGGAGGGGTTCAGGATGCGCCGGGAGTCCGAGGCCCGCTTCTACGGCGAGCGGCTGCGCGAGCTGGAAGAGGCCAGGGTCGCCGAACGCAAGGAAGTCGAGAAGGAACGGGAACGCGCACTCGACGGGCACGTCCGGGAGAAGGCCCGCCTCGAAAACCGCGTCGCCGAGCTACAGGACGCCCTGGAGGAATCGGGGGCTCGCGAAGCAGAGCTGCGGGAGAGGCTGGAGGAGGCGCGGGCAGCGAGCACCGTAGCGGAGGACGCAAAGGCGGACGCCGGGGCGGGCGTGGCAGCCGCGCTGGGCCCGAGCGCAGACGAAGCGAGGCCGAAGGAGAGCCCGGAGGGACACTTCGCGGAGCGCCTCGAGCGGGCCGAGGCGGCGCGCCTCGCGGCCGAGGAGAGAGCCGCGGAGCTCGAAGTTCGCCTCGCGGCGGTCGAGGAGGAGGGCCGGCGACGCCTCGCGGAGCTGGAGCGGGCCCTGGAGGACCTCGAGGTCGCCCGAGACCCCGAGCGGCGCTTGAGGGCCGGCATCTCGCTGTTCAACGCCAGCGAGCACACGCGCACGGTGGCTTCGATCTCCAAAGCTCTAGGGCTGCCCAAGGTCAACGTCTGCTCCAACGGCAACGGCGCGGTGGGAGCTTCGGGCAAGCCGGTCGTCACGTTCGTCTGGGGCGAGATGTCCTGGCGCCGCTACGTCTCCGACCCCACCGAGGGCGTCGAGGAACCTCGAGTTTACCTGATCGGCACCGGCGACGACCCCTCGGACCTGCGCGACATCCACCGCCAACCCAACGCCCGAATGGACGCTCAGGGCCGCCTCATCCTCGGCGTACAGGCGCGTTAGCGCGAGAACCGAGAGTAGTAGCGAGTCGTGGTTTTTCGATTCCCGACTTATCCACTCTCGACTCACGAAGAAGAAGGCCGATTAGCCTTCTTTTCCCTTTCACGGCGCTCGCGGGCTCGGAGGTGGGCCTGGTTGTGGGCGTGAAGGGCTTCGCCGCGGCGCGATCCAACGTAGGAGGCAACGAGGACCGCGACGAAGACGGCCCCGGTGACGAGGACGGTGCCGGACGTGCGCAGGTTCGCCACGGGGTCGTTGCCGCTCGCGTTGACGGCGGAGGCGAATAGGTTGACGACCGGCGAGATCAAGAAAGAGGAAACGCCGACCAGCACGCCGTGTAGTCTGCGGCGCGAGGGCGCCTTGTACGAGGCGATCATGCCCCCCCAGTAGAACGCGAAGGCCGCCGCGAAGACCACGAAGACCGCCGGGAGCGGCGTCGAGGCGAACCCCTGGCCTGCGAAGCGCGTGAGCACGGGCGCCAGGATCCCGAAAACCAACAGCACCCCGACCCCGAGAGCGAGCAGGATACCCCAACAAACCGCGCCGATGCTGCTCTTCATCTCCCCACTATACCAAGCAAAGCCCCAAAGCCGGGTAGTCGGCTTCACGTGCTAGGCTACAGGCAGAAGCGACGTGGCGAAGCGCCCACCTACCCTTCGGCCAGGGCCGAGATCAGCTCGCGGCAGAAGGCCGGGATGTCCGGGACTACGCGGCCCCAGACCAGGTTCCCCTCGCGGAAGGCAGGCTTGTCCACCCAAAGGGCCCCGGCGTTCTCCAGGTCGTCTTTGATCCCGAGGGAGCCCGTCGCCGAGACGCCCTCCACGATGCCGGCGGAGATCGCCACGAGCCCGCCGTGGCAGATGATGCCGACCGTCTTGCCGCGCTCGTGTACCCCTCTGACGAGGGACGTGATCTCTCGGTACCGCCTCAGCTTGTCGGGCGCCCAGCCGCCCGGGATCACGACGCCGTCCAGCTCCTCGGCGCTCACGTCGCTGGCCGTGGCGTCCGCGCGGGCCTCCAGGTAATTCTTGCCCGAGAACGGCCCTTCGCCGGGACCGACGGAGATCACCTCCGCCCCCTCCTCCCGCAACCGCATCACCGTCACCCAATACTCCAGGTCCTCGAACCCGTCGGCTACCAGAACCGCGATCCTCTTCCCCCGCAACTTCACGCGAGCCTCCTTCTCTTGGGGCCGGTGGTTCCTCGGATTCTAGAGCACCCGAGGAACCACGTGTCACGCGCTACGAAGAACGGGAGAGAAGCGCGTCCACGTAGCCCCTTACCTCGTCGCCGCCGGTCTCCAGGGCGCGCATCAGCTCGGGGACGGCGGCGGCCCCTCGCCCGTCGCTCAAGAGTCGCTCGGCCCGCGCGAGGTGCTCGCGGTATCCGGAAGCCTCGGGACGGTCTTCCTGACTAGCGTCCGGCCCGGCATCCTCCGCCGGCTTCGGGTCTTCGCCGCGCACGAGGGCGAGGATGTCGTCGCCGTAGCGCGCGGCGCGTCTGAGGCCGATGCCCTTTATGGCGCCCAGCTCGTCCATGCTGCCCGGCTTGCGGCGGGCTATCTCCTCCAGGTGCGAGTTGTTCAGCACGACGTAAGCGGGGACCTGCTGGCGGCGGGCCTGATCCCCGCGCCAGCCCCGTAGCCGCTCGAAGAGTCCCGCGTCGAGCGCCCCTGCAGAATCCCCGTCGGGGACCAGGACGGGCGCCCCGGAGACGCCTGACCCCAACGGCGCGGCGCGGCGCGCGCTGGGCACGCCCTTCTGGCCCACCCCGGTTGCGACGGCAGTCTCGGGGACGTCCCCGGTCTCTCCGAGGCAGACGTCGCAGCCGCCACAGGGGGAGACCTCTTCCGCGTCGCCGAAGTGACGCAGCAGGTGCTCCCGGCGACAGGTCTGGAGGCCAGCGTAGGTCTCGACGGTTCGGATCTGATCGTACGCCGCCCGCGTGCGCCCCTTGAGCCTGCCGACTATGGCACGTCGGCTCCTCTCACTCAAGGAGCCCGTCTTGAGGCGGACGTCGGCCAGCGAGCCGCGCGGCACGGCCTCCACGATCCCATCCACCATCAGCCGAAAGAGAGCCGTCTGGGCGACGACCGGCCGGACCCCGGTCCTCCGCGCGAGCTCCGGTAGGGAGACCGTCCCCTCTCCGGGGAGCGCCGCGTGGACCCGCAAGATCTCCTCTCGCAGATCCGCCGGCTCCTCGTCCACCCGCCGCACCTCAACCTCGCCCCAGAGGTCGTAGCCACGCGCGAGCAGCCCCGCCTCCTCCAGCCCCCCGAGCAAAACCCCCGCCACGTCCGGCTCCACGCCGCCCAACGACCCCAAAGACGCCGGCGGCACGTTAACCCGTCCCCCCTCCCCCGCCACCCCCGAGAGCGCCCGGAAGAACGAGGTCGCCTGTTCGGCGCCTGCGGCGTTCACGGTCACGAGGCGCTTGCGCCGCCCGAGGTCCGCGGAGCGATAAAGGACCACGCACACGGCGGGCTCCCCGTCGCGCCCGGCCCGGCCGGCCTCCTGGATGTACGCCGGCAGGCTCCCCGGCGCGCTCGCGTGGATCACGAAGCGCACGTTCGGCTTGTCAACCCCCATCCCGAACGCGATCGTCGCGACCACAACGTCCACCTCGTCGGTCATGAACCGCTCCTGCACCGAGGAGCGCTCCGCCGCCCCCAGCCCCGCGTGGTAGTACGCGGCGTTCACCCCGGCGCGGTTGAGACCGGCCGCCAACTCCTCGCACTCCTTGCGCGTCGTGCCGTAGACGATCCCCGGCGGCGGCGATCGACGGATGACGTCCAGGATGCGCGGCAGCTTCTCCTTCTTTTCTTTCACGGGCAAGACGCGGTACGTCAGGTTCGGCCGGTTGAAGCTGGTCACCACGACCTCGGGCTCGCGCATTCGCAACGACCTCAAGATATCCTGCCGCACGCGCGCCGTCGCCGTCGCCGTGAGCGCGAGGACCGGCGGGTTGCCGAGGTCGCGCACCGCGCGGGGCAGGAACAGGTAGTCCGGCCTGAAGTCGTGGCCCCACTCGGAGATGCAGTGCGCCTCGTCCACCACGAAGAGCCCGACGCCGGCCCGCCGCAGGGCGAGGACGAACTCCAGGGAACGTAACCGCTCCGGGGCGACGTAGAGCATGCGTACCTCCCCGGTCCTCACCCTGCGCTCGACCTCCCACCGCTCCTCCGGCGAGAGCCCCGAGTGCAGCGTCGCCGCCTCGGAGACGGAGGACTGCACCAGCGAGTCCACCTGGTCCTTCATCAAGGAGATTAGGGGTGAGACGATGACCGTGAGGCTCTCCTGCATCAGGGCCGGTATCTGGTAGCAGAGGCTCTTGCCGCCCCCGGTAGGCATCACCGCCAGGGTGTCCCTTCCGCCGAGGACGGCGCGTATGACTTCCTCCTGGCCGGGCCGGAATGAGTCGAAGCCAAAGATTTCTTTGAGGACGTTTAGAGGCACGCGAGTATTTTAGCTCTCCGTCTTGCAGTCCATCGGCTATCAGCCTTTTCCCGATCGGTCCAGAGACCGAGAGACCGACTATTCTTCCCCCGACCTCGTGAACCTGGGGATGGGCTTGAGGCCCGGGATCTGGCCGGGCATCCGATCTTCGCCGGTCTCCTCGGATAGTCCTTCCCCCGGCGCGCCTTCTTCGGCGGCGTCGAGCAGGTCGTCCATCGCCCGGCGTGCGTCGGCGCACGCCTTCTGGTAGGCGAGCTTGAACCCTATGGCGGGGGCGACGAGCGCGGGGAGGACGCCGAGGAAGTAGAGCCAGTCGTAGACCCCGGCTATGGCGAGGGGAAGCGCGAGCGTGGCGCCCAGGATGCCGCCCAAAGAGAGGTACTCGCCGCGCTGGTTCGCAACGTCGGCGGTGAGGTTGGCGTCGGAGCGCCCGTCGCCGACGCCCTCGACGCGCAGCTCCACGGAGCGAGCTTTGAGCAGGGAGCGGTTGCCGGAGAAGTCCAAAGCGCGGCGGACCGTGCCCAGGAGGTCCCCGGAGTCGAAGATGGTGCTCGCCTCGGTCTTGCGCCGCATCTTGAGGCCCTGATCCCGCCTCAGAAGCTCCTCGAGGTGCTCCCGTATGCGCTCGGGGGAGCGTTCGATCTCCCTGACCTTCCTCAGCCGCGCCGGGCCGTAGAACCTCCTCGCGAGCGTGAAAGGCTCGGCCGTCTTCTGGCCGTACAGGTCGAAGAGCGCGCGCCTCACGTCGCGCTCGGCGATGCCGGCCGCCGAGGCGACCTCGACCAGCACCTCCGACGAAACAGACCTGACGACCGCGGCCCTCGGGCGCCGGGCGGCCAGCTCGGCGGCACGCCTCAACACCAACTCGACCTCGGCCGGCGTGAGACGCTCTTCGCCCTTGTTCTCCTGCGCAGCCAACGGCTCTACGACGGCCGCCGCCGTGGCCCGTCCGGCGATGCGGAAGAGTCGTCGCGGTCCTGGCCTGCGGTCGCCGCGAGGATCCTGGGCGTGTCCTTGAGGTACGACCAGCCGGAGAAGATGGTGAGCGCGACGGCGACGAGCATCACCCACCAGCCCGCCTGGAGCATGACCTCCCCGCCTAGCCCGGCGTAGCCGAGCAGGAGCAGGAAGACGGCCAGGCTCTGGGCGTTCATCTTCGCCTTACCCCAGCGGTTCGCCGCGATCACCTCCCCGGACTCCAAGGCCACCATTCTCAACCCCGTCACGGCGAACTCGCGCACCACCATGATCGCCGCCATCCACGATCCCATGAGGCCCTCGCCGACCAGCGCGAAGAACAGCGACACGATGAGGGCCTTGTCGGCGACGGAGTCCATGAGCTTGCCGAAGGCCGTGACCTCGCCCTTCTTGCGGGCCAGGACGCCGTCGAAGTAGTCGGTCAGGATCGCCGCCACGTACACGAGGAGCACGGCGTATCGGCTGCCGGGGAACGGCACGTAGAGCGCCAGCATCACCGGCACGACGGCCACGATACGCGCGACGGTGAGCTGGTTCGCGAAGGTCACCGCGTCCTCCTACCGCCGACGCGCGCGCCCAACGATGCGCACTTTCCGTTCACCGCGCCTTGCCTCCCACCTTTCACGCTATACCGGATCGAAGTTCCCGGCTAACGTAGCACCTTTCGGGCGCGGTCTCAAGGGGTCGACGGGAGAGCCGCCGAGCTCTCCGGTACTCTATTCGTCGACGCTGCGCAGTTGGGTAACGGCGGGCTTGAGGAAGAGGCTCAAGATCCAGTCGGCCGCCACCCGCGCCTTGCTCTGGGGGCTGTTCAGGCGCACCAGGTAGGCCATGCGCCAGAAGATGGCCGCCAACTGCCCCGAGAAGCGCACCCCCATCACCTCGTTGACGGCGAAGTCGCTCCCGAGCTCGACGAGCTGGCCGATGGGCTTGTACACGAACCGCTCTAGGTCATCCTCCCTGCCGTCTATTGTGGCGAGGATGTTGCGCGCCACCACGTAGCCCTGCTGGATGGCGGCCTGCGCGGTCGGCGGGACCACCTTGCCGTCCTCCTGGCGCACGTCCCGCACCGAGGCGCAGTCGCCTATCGCCCAGATGCCGGGGTGGTCCTCGACGCGCAGGAACTCGTCCACCTTGATGCCGGTTCGCTCCTCCACGGGCAGCCCGAGGTCGTTGATCGCGACGTTCGGGCGGTTGCCGGCCGTCCAGATCACGTTCTCCGTAGCTATGTCTCCGCCGCCCTTGAGCTTGACGCAGTCCGCGGTGATCTCCTCGGCCAACGTCTCGGTCATGACCGCGATGCGCTGGTTGTGCAACCGGGTGCGGGCGGCCCGCCTGAGCACAGGGTCGAGCTCGGGCAGGATGTTGGGTAAACCCTCGATGAGGAAGATGCGCACGCGATTGGCGTCTATGTTCGGGTAGTCTGGGGCGAGGTGCTCGTGCACCAGGGTGTGCAGTTCCGAGGCCGTCTCCACCCCGGTGGCGCCCGCCCCGATCACCACGAACGTCAGCTTGGATTCCGGCACCTCGCCCCGCGTGAGAGACACCTCCTCCAAGCGCTCTATGACGCGGTTGCGTATCCTCTCGGCGTCCCCGACGCTCTTCATCGTCAGGCTGTACTCCTCGACGCCGGGGATACCGAAGAAGTTGGGCTGCCCGCCCAGAGAGATCACCAGGTGGTCGTAGGGGAACTCTATGCCCCCGCGGGACTGGACGACCTTCCTCTCGTGGTCGATACTCTTTACCTCCGCGCGCCGGAAGCTGGCGCCGGCCTGTATGAGGGCGCGCCGCAAAGGTTGGGCGACGTTGCGGGGGTCTATGTCGCTGCTGACCACCCCCGGCACCATCGGCCAGAAGGTGAAGAAGTTGTCGCGAGCGAGCACGAGTACACCCACGTCCTCGCGCTTCCTGGTTAACTGGCAGAGCTTGGTGGCCGTCGTGTAGCCACCGAACCCCCCACCGACGACGAGGACTTTGTTCTCGAACTCTTCGTAACGGGGCTTCTCCCAGGGCGCGTACCGGGGGCGCGGGTTGAGCGCCCTTCGCAAAGCGCCAAGTCCTAAGACCAGCCCTCCTAGGGCGAGACCGCCCTTCACCAGTCCGTTCACGCTACCTCCCGCGGCCGCTTCCACCCGTACCCCCGAACGAGAAACCGCTCCCGCCCGCAACGCATTCTACCGGATCACACGAGATACCTAAACACCGGCGAGGCGGCTCCTCGACCCCCTTTCGGGCGTCCCCGCGCGCTCTCCCGGTCGCGTAGGCTCAAGCGGGGAAGACGGCGACGCGCACGGTACGCTCGCGCGGGCCGTCGAACTCGGCTAGGAACACTCCCTGCCAGCGCCCGAGGTCCGGCTCTCCGTTTCGGATCAATAGCTGCTGCGACTGTCCGAAGATGCTCGTCAAGAGGTGCGAGTCGCTGTTCCCCTCGGCGTGATCGAAGCGGACGTCGAGGGAGCCTATGAGGGCCTTCGCTGCGGCGGCAAGGTCGCGGGGCACGTCCCGATCGTAGTCCTCGTTGACGGTTATGCCGGCGGTGGTGTGGGTCGAGGAGACCACGCAGATCCCCTCTTCCACCCCCGCCTCCCGCACGGCCTCCCGCACCTGCCCGGTGATAGAGACGAGCTCGTAACGCTCGTTGGTCCGTACCGGTATCTCGCTGACGTTCACGCGCGACTCCTTTCAAGAGGACACAGAAGATTCTGCCCGAAACGCGGGGCGGCGACTCCGGCATGCCGGAGACCGCCTCGCGTCCGTGGGTCGTTCGCATCGCGGCCCGGTTGCCAGACGCTCACAGTCCCAGCGCTTCCGGCAACCCGGCGAAGCTCTCGACGACGAGGTCGGCGTCGCTCTCAGTTCCGGGCCGGTACTTGCCGGTCCTGACCTGTACGCCCACGAGACCCGCCCTCCTCGCGCCAACCACGTCGGACTCCGCGTCGTCCCCGACCATCGCGACCTCGCGCGCCACGAGCCCCATGTCTTCGAGGGCCGCCGCGAAGAACGGGGGATCGGGCTTGCCCACGACGGTCGCCTCCTTGCCGCTCGCGTACTCCAGTGCGGCGACGAAGGCCCCGACGTCGAGCGAGAGTTCACCGGACTCCCACCAGAAGCGATTCTTCTGCAGCGCCACCAACTCCACGCCGTCCATAAGGCGCCGGAAGGCGGCGTTCAGCCGCGTGTAGTCGAAGCCCCGCCCGAGATCCCCGACCAGCACGCACTCCGGCGCATCTTCGGTCGGCTCGATCCCGGCGAGGTCCTCGAGTAACGCCTCGGCGACGAGGGCGTGTACTCTCCTGCCCTGTGCAACCATGCGCACCTTCTTGTACACCGGAGCCGTGTGAGGGGGGAGGGGGGTGTCCCTCCCCCCGGAATTGCCTGCAACCCTGCAACCCTCGATCTGCTCGGCGAAGCGCTCGGGGGCGGGCAGCACCTCAACCTCGCCCGCCAGAGGATCGCCCAAGACGATCCTCGCAGGCCGTCCCTTGCGGTCCTCCAGGTTCTTGAGGTGGCCACGGTCTATGGCGGAGCGCACGCGCCTCAGCGCCGCCGACTTGTCCAGCCTCAACTCTTGGGCGACGGCGGCAGTGGTGATCGGCTCGCCATCGGAGCCTTCGAGGAGGCGCTTCGCCGCCTCGACCGTCTCCCTGACGGTCTTCGGCACGGTGGCCTCCACGCCCTCGGCGATCAGGTCGGCGACGAGCTCGCGGATCGCGGCGTAGTCGTCCAGGTCGGCGACGACGCGGGCCTCCCCGTCACGCTCGCGGCTGGCCTGGTGCAGGACGGCGTGGGCGCGGACGAGGTTGAGCACCGCGCCGAAGTCTCGGCGCAGGCGGACGGCGACGGGCGGGACAAGTTCGGCGAGGGCCGGGGCGTAGGGGATCTCGACCCGGCCCTCGGCCTCGGGGCCGGCGAGCCACTCTTGGAGGGCGAGCCAGGGGGTGAGATCGACCTCTTCTTTCCGGCGCTTCGCCAGGGCGCGGATCACGCCGCGAGTCTGGTCTCGGGTGTCGGCGACGGTGAGGGAGAGCAGGCGAGTCTCGTTCTCGGGGTGGAGCTTGACGGCCGTGGTCGTGAGGATGAGGCCGGTGGGGCCCTCGCGCTCTATGAGGCGCGGCCTGATGCCCTGCGGGGTGCTCTCGACGGTCTCGTAGCGGACCTTTCCCTCGGACAAGAGGGAGCGCATCAGGTAGGTGGCGAAGTCGCTAGCCATGCCGTCGGCCTCGTAGATGACGAGGAAGCGGTGCCTTATGGGCTCTTCGGAGTACGCCAGCGTCCTCTCGCTCATCGCGGTGAGGGCGTGGTAGGCCGACTCGGGGAAGTAGCCCAAGACCCGCTCCACCAGGTAGGTCTTGCCGCCGCTCGACGGTCCCTTTACGGCGATGCTCACGGGCCGCCCGAGGAGGCGGGAGGTCAGGGCGAGGTACAGGAGCTTGGCGGTGCGCGACTCGCCGGCGACGCCGGAGCGCCGGAGGGTATCGGCGAAGCGGTCGAGGATGCGACGTTCGCGCGCCAACTCCTCGCACGCCTGCCACGTCGCTTCCATCGCGGCACCCTTCTCCGCCCGTTGCAGGTCGGACCATAGCGCCGCCCGCGAGCAGGCGGCCCATAGTTCGTCCTTGAAGCCGTCGGGGTCGTCCAGGTGCAACTCGGAGACGTCCTTCGCGCCGTCGAGCTCGACCAGGCGCAGCCGGTCGTGCAGGGCAGGAGAGGCGGTCAGCTTCTCCTTGAGGGCCTCGCCGCCCTCGTCCGGCTCGATCACGGCGTAGACCTTCTCGACGCCTTCGAGGTGCTCGGCCCACTCCTCCTTCCAGTTGCCCGCACCGGGAACGCCGAGGGCCTCGACGCCGTGGTGCCAGAGGGTGTGGCAGTCGCTCTCGCCCTCGACGAGGACGACGTAGCCGGCCTGCCTGGCGCGCTCCATGCGCCACAGGCCATAGGGCATGGCCTTCGAGCCCCTGCGCCAGCGGAAGCGGTCGTCCGCGCCGTCCTCGGACTTCGAGAGGGACGTCCTGAAGCGCACGGCCACCTCTACGCCGGCGGTATCGCGGTAAGGTATGCCAGGAGCTCCTGGGCCACTCCACCATAGCGATCACCCTCGACACCTACTCTCACGTCCTCCCCGGCATGGGCGACGCGGCAGCGGGAGCGATGGACGAAGCCCTGGGCTGAAGCTTGGTTGCAGTACGGTTGCAGTAAAAGGGCTCCGGCGTCAAAACCGGAGCCCTTCTATTTTTCGTCGTTTTGCAGGTACTTCTTAAGTGGCGGGACCCGGACTCGAACCGGGGACACCATGATTTTCAG
>JADDPV010000284.1 GCA_016781705.1 Rubrobacter sp. | reverse complement strand
GAGGGACGTGATGCCTCGCAGGGCGACGGACGACGGCGAGCGTTACATGCGCTGGCTGGAGGGGATGTGGGAGACGCACAAGCTCGATCTGCACTACCCCAACGCCGAGCGGGAGGAGAAGAGGAAAGAGGAGGTCCTCCGGATGCTAAGGGGCCTCGGCGAGCTCGCCGAGGAGCTTAGGGCGGCGGAGGCACCGAGTTTCCCGCCGCCGGAGACGCGACGCTGATCGCGTCTCCCCTTCCTGCGCTCGAAGGAGTCCTGCGACGAAAGGATAGGGGCCGGGCGTTGGGCGCCGGAGGGGGCACCGACGACGCCCGTGTAGGTCGCGGACTTCGGCGCCTGCCGGCAGGATTCCCGGCTTTTCACGGCCCCAAGGGGGGTGTGCCTGAAATGCTGGGTCGCGGGTGGCTGACCGCTCGAGTAGTTCCTCGGGAATCTCCTGCCCTCGCGTGGTTACAGCTGTCCCGGCGGCCTGCTGCCGGTCTTGAGCATCCTCACTTGCTCGGCGCTGAACGGCGGGTCGAACAGACTACGCCGTTCCTGGTGGGAACGGAACAGGTCCGCGATGAAGTGCATCCGCTCGCGCAGGTCCGACCAGTCATCGGCGCCGCTCCCCCGCATGCTGTCGGGCGTGGGGTCGATCACTTTCAGGAGAGATCGCAGCTCGACGTCCCCGATGCTCTTGAGCGACTCGGGGAACTCCACCCGCAGGTCGCGTCCCAGCTTGAGGAGTTCGCCGGGCAGACCGAGCGTCATCACACACTCGGTGATCACCAGCCGGGCGAGCCCCCTGGCCTGCTCCGCAAGCCCGTCGCAAGCGTCGTCAAGGGGGGAGGTCCGGCGCAGGAGCCATGCCAGGCCTAGGCGGAAAAACGGCCCCGGAGTCGGGAAAAGGGCCACCAGCAGGCGCCGCTTGAGCTCCTTCGTGCCGGCAACGGGCGCGTTCAGGGCCTGCAGGATCTCGGGTTGGAGCCGCGTCTGCTCGTGGAAGCCGATCTGGAGGCTGCCCAAGAGCATCAGCTCGGCCCTCGCCTTCGCCCCCTCCTCGAAAAGCGCCCGGTAGTACGGGCGAAAGCCTGCTTGAGGCGGCCCTGTCCCTCGGGCGGCTCGCCGGGTCTCAGCTCGTCGCAAAACCGCGCGATCTTCTCCGGGTCGAAGGCCCGATCCCCACGGAAGGTCGCCAGGAAGCGGGCGAACTCGCGGCCGATTTCCTCGAAGACCTTCTTGTTTCCCCTGCCCACGGCGTCGCTGGTGAATTCGAAGGCGTCCATCGGGACCAAGGCCCGCATCGCCGACTCGCGGATGCCCAAGACGTCCCGGCGCGGATCGATCCGCGCCGCGGATGCGACGACCCTGCCCACGCGCTCCGACGCCGCCGGCGACCGGCCCAGGAGGTTCTTGAAGGCCCTGGCGAGATCTTCTCGTCGGATGGTCTGCCCGGCCTGTTTCGACGCCCACGTCGCGAAGGTGCACCAATTGGTGGTGCCCCCGCTCATCGCGGCGAGCGCCAGGGATAGCTCATGGTAGCACTGCGTTATCTGCAGGTTGCGTACTATTGGATCGGCGAGCGCGGCGATCCGATCGACGTCGGCGACCGTGGGCACGCCGTTGTGAACGCCTTCCTCGTTTGCGGATGATGCCACCGCGTGGTCCCAGCACCGTTCGTGGTTACTACGGCGGGAGTGCTCCGACTCCCTCTCGGTGGCGAGCATAAAACAAGCGCTTCTCCGAGTCCACTCGGTGCGCTCGTTAGGGAGCTTACCTCCTTTCGAGATCGCGAGCGCGAGGAGGAGCCAGCGGCCCGGTTCGCCGCCTGCTCGGTCCCACCGCGCCGTACCTATGCCAAGGGGTTTGCTGCCGTTCGGAGTACCGCCCGCGAATCCGGGTTCTGCCGAACGCGGGGTCGAGGGGTAAGACGGTTTGGGGCAGGAATCCATCTGCCGCGCGGGGTCTCGCCTCCCCTTACGCCTCGCCGTGGGACCGGTCGTTCCGGCCCACGGCCGTCGCCTCACCGGTGGCGCGCTCAATGTCGTTTTAAGGGTCTGTTCGGTCGGGTGAGCCGCCGAGGGGTCGGGAGGGATGCGCCCGCGGTTTCAACGACCTTCGGCCACCTCTCAGCGGGGCGTTCGTCGGCCCTCGCCGACGGCGGACGCGGGCCCCCGGTGTCACCCGCCTTCCCAAGCCTACAGCTCCCCAAATGGTCGTAGCGCCAGCGCTTAGCCGCCACGGTCCAGTAGGTCGTCTGAACGATCTTGGGGTGCATGCCCTTGGCGAGGAGCAGGGTCGCGCAGGTGTGCCGGAGGTCGTGAAAGCGCATCTTGAGCAACCCCGCACGCTCCGAAAGAGGGCGTTCTTCGCGTCTGGGCGCATGCGAGCCCTCGCGTCCGGGTACGCCTCGGGCCGTCCCTCCTTCTCCTGCATGCCGCGCGATAGAAGCCGTTTTGAGTGTTCGTGGGCCGAAGAAGGGGCGAGGGGCCGCCGGGCGCGGTGCTGCGGCTTGGAAGGTGTTCTAGACCCTTTCGATGGCCCTCCATCTCCTAGCTGGGAGAGGTAACTCTGGTCCTGGGATCTCGATCTGCATCGCGCGATAAGGATTCCAGAGAACCCCCGAAGCATCGACCGCATCGCCCGCATGCCTGCGGGGGCTTCAATGGTAGAGCGGCTCGTACCCGAGCTTCCCCAGCTCCCGGGCGATGGCGGCGTGCCCTTCGTCGCTGGGGTGGATCCCGTCCTCGGACATGTACCCCTTGCCCGAAGGGTCTTCGTCCCCGTTAGGCCCGTTGAAGGACTCGTAGACCTCGGCGTGCAGGACGCCCCGGGCGTTCGAGGACGCGGCTATGTGCGAGTTCACCTGCTCCAAGTACTCCTTGAAGACCACGAAGTCGTTCGCGCCGGCCGCCGGCCAGCTGACCGTGGCCGCGTCGACTGCCACCGACGGGTTGTAGAAGTCCATGGCGCGGATGACGGTCGTGCCTGGCGATCGGAGGTCTGTAATGACGCCGGCCAGGATAGCGTCCCAGTTGGCCCGGAAGCCCGCCACCGCCTCCCTGAGGCAATCCTGGTTGTCCGCGCCGCCGCAGTTGCCGCTTTGGTACTTCGAACGTGCTTGCAGCAGGTCGTTGGCTCCGATGTTGATGGTCACGACGTCCGCTCGCCGGACGGCGTCCCTCACCCGCCGGTCCCCCTCGATTCCGGCCCGCAGCTGTCGGCTCGTCAGGCCGTTCACCCCCAGGTTGCGCACCTCCACGGTGGCCCCGGTCTGCGCGCGCAGGAGGCCTGCGTAGCGGTCGACGTAGCCGCGGTCGGCGCCGTAGCCGGTCGCCAGGCTGTCGCCGAGGGCGACGTAGCTCAGCGCGCCGGGGGCGGGTTCCGAAGCCGCGGTTCTATCTTCAGTAGATCCGACGGGCGTGGTCGCCCCTTCCCCGGTCTGGTCCTCCTTCGCCGTTTCTTGGCCGCACCCCAGGGTCGACAGCAGCAAGGCCAAGAGGGCCAACAACGCCCAAGGCAGGCGGTCCGTGACCCGTTTTTGCGTGCCTGGCCATCCCGTCTTCACGGCCTCGAAGCATAAGGGAGGAGGGCGTCTCTTGGAAAGGGCACCGTCGTCGCCGTTGGCCGGGGTCGTCTCCGGGTTCCTCGTAGGCGGCCCCTAGCCGCCGGTGCGTAGGAGCCATTCTGAGCGGCCCGAAACTCGCATAGGGGAAGGGGCGCCGCCAGGCGCGGTACTGCGCCGTTTAGATGGCCTTCAAGTGACCGCAGGGGCGTTTAGCTGGCCGCCGCACGCCTGTTCGGCCGGGGATAGGGGGCCCGGGGGGGCACTAGCCGACCCGGTCGGCCCTCACCACGTAGCGGGCGAACCAGTTCGGCCCCATCGTCCAGTGGTCGCCCAAGGCTTCGATGCAGGTCTGCAAAGAGACCACGTCCCGCCCCGGGACCGGCTTAAGGACCCAGGTGTCGTACGGGTCGACCTCGAAGGACTCGCTCACCCGGTACTCGTACGCCCTGCCGTCGGCGTCCTCGAGGACGATCTCGTCCCCCACCTGCATCAGGGGCAGGTTCAGGCACTGATTGTAACTCTCGGTGCCCGGCCAGCCGAGCCGGTGGCAGGCTATGTAGGTGTTGGAGCCCGGCTGCCAGGGGAAGCCCGTCCGGGGCAGGTGGATGGCCCCCAGGTCCAACGAGTACTGCGACTCGTCGTTTCTGACCATGTGCCCGTAGACGCCCAGCTTGGGGACCGTCAAGTACATCGTGGGGTCGCTGGGCGCGGGAGGAGCCGGCGGCGGCGGAGGCTCCTCCTTCTCTTCCTTATTCTTCGCGTCCTCCTCCTCGGCCGCCTGCACCTCTTGGGCGGCCGGTTCTTTTCTCGGCGCTTCCTCCGGCTGTGCGGAGGGCGCGCCGGCCCGCTCGGGCGGCGGCGCGGCCGCGCCCCCTTCCGGGGGGTCGGAGGAGAGGACGCGGTGCGCCCCGACGGCGCTCAAGACCGGCGTCGCCAGGAGGAGGGTGAGGACCAAGAGCGCTAGGCGGCGGCGCCTCCTGAAGACGGGGTGGTCGGACCGCCGCCTCGGGTATTTCGCCCGTCGGCGTTTGCCGTCCTTCTCCTCTACGAGCCGCATCGGCGAATTCTAACCGGCTCCCCCGAAGGATTGTCAAGCGGCGAGCCGCTGACGGTAAGGCCACCGCCCATCCTTTCCGGCGCAAGCTCCTCTCTTGGAGCGGTGGGAAGGACGATCTGGTGGAGAAGCGAGAGGGGTCAAGAGTTCGGTGCCTCGGTCGCTCGGATCCGGCTACCATAACCCGGGCGCGGGTACGAACCGTTTCTAGGCCTTTAATACCTCGGCCGGCCCGTCGTCGGGGGCGCCCCGGCCCGGTCCTGGGACTCAAAAGGCATTCAAGACGGCTTTGAAGAGGTCCTGACCCCGGCCTGAGACGGACACCGAGCTTGTCCGGGCGCCCGACGGGGCCCACTACCAGAGGTACAAAGTACCGAGTTCCGCTTCGAAGGCACTGCGCGCGAGCCGCTCGTCCTTCGAGGAGAACTCCAAGAGGCGGTTGCCGCTCCCGGCGGCAGCCTCACGCAGCATGTAGCGGTCCCTTTCGCGGACCAGCTCCACCAGCACGCCCGCGAAGCCGTTCACGACGGGGTCCATCCCCACGTTGACCGTCTCCAGCACCTCTTGGTGGCCCTCTTGAAGCTGCATCACCGGCCTCCTCACCGCCCATTATACGGGGATAAGCTTCGGGACAACCACCACATGAGGTAGTGTATGGGTTCACGGGCAGTGTGACGACCCTAGCGTGGGTCGGCGTATAAGGGCACGCGTAAAAACGCGCTGATTCGCTTGGCCTCGCCCACGCGATGCCTCCTGAGCGTGCCGCATCCCTAGGGGAGAAGAGCAGAAAGCGTTTCTAGCGTCTGCGTAATCCGAGCTACCGCCCCCCGGGCGCCGCGGCCCTGCTCTGCGGCTTCAACGACCTCCTAGCCAGCTTCGATGGCCTGCCGCCTCCGGGCCCCCGCGCGCCACTCGGCTCGCCGGTCCGAAGGAGCGGGCGTCGAGGTCCTCAAGGCACGGTCTAGCCGGGCACACCTCGACGAAAATTCCCTAGCTACCCTGCCGCGGGGTCGCGCGATAGCACGTTTTACCCGCAAAACCGCGGTTTCTATCGCGTGAGGACCGTTCCGTGCGTTAGCGTGCGTTCCGCGCGGTAGTCCCCTTACCCTCGTACTGCGCCATCGCGCGGGGTCGCGCGGAAGCCGACCGCGCGATAGAAACCGAGCGATTAGCAGGGTGGGTTCAACCGGTGAGCGCAACGGTCTTGGCCAGT
>JADDPV010000114.1 GCA_016781705.1 Rubrobacter sp. | reverse complement strand
TTGACCCTGCACGAGTTGGAGGAGCGCTCGGGTGTCTCCTACAACACGATCTGGCGTTTGGAGAACGGCAAGACCGGGGCGCAGCCCAGGACGATAAGGAAGCTGGCCGCCGCACTCGGGGTGGACCCGGAGGAGCTCGTCAGGGTAGGGGGAAACGATGGCTGAGGGCGCTCGTCGTGGGGCCAAGCGAGCGATTCTCTATACCCGCGTATCCACCGAAGAGCAGGCGAGGAGCGGCTACTCGCTGGCGCAGCAGATGGAAGCTTTGCGGGGGTACGTAGCGCGCGAAGGTTACGAGGTTCTCGAAGAGGTGTCGGATGCCGGACAGAGCGGAGCGAGCCTTGAGCGGCCAGGGATGGATCGTATACGAGAGCTTGTGGAAGCCGGTGGTATCTCGGTGGTGCTCGCCCAAGACCGGGACAGGATCGCCCGCGAGCCCGCCTACCACTACCTTCTCAGGAAGGAGTTCGAGGAGCACGGGTGCAAGATAAGGGCTTTGAACGATAGGGGTGACGATAGCCCCGAGGGCGAGCTTACCGACGGCATCCTCGACCAGCTCGCGAAGTTCGAGCGGGCCAAGACCGCCGAGCGGGCTCGTAGGGGCAGGCTGAGAAAGGCGCGGGAGGGGAAGATAATCGCCACCCACACGCCTGCTTACGGTTTTGTCTATAACGCTACACGGGATGGCTATCTCGTTAACCAGGAGACCATGCCCACGGTGGTGCGCATCTTCGAGTACGTCGCCGGAGGTCTGAGCCTGCGGGCAACGGCCAAAGCGATAACGAGGGATGGGGTACCATCTCCGACCGGCAAGCAAGTATGGAGCAGCTACTCCGTGCGCGCGATGCTCCTCGACGATCTTTACAAACCACACGCACCAGACGAGATCCGGGGGCTAGTCCGAGAGGGACTGCTGACGGCGGACGTCGCGGGGAGGCTAGATCCTTCGCGGCCTTACGGCGTCTGGTGGGCCAACACGGTGCGTGACAGTACACGTACCGTCTCCGAGCCGGATGAGGCGGGCGGAAGACGGTACCGCAAACGTCGCAAGACCGTCCCGCGCCCTCGGATGGAGTGGATAGCGGTGCCAATAGACCTCACAGGCTCCGGTCTGGAGCGCGAGATCGTGGACCTCGCAAGGGCTACAATCAAGGACAACGTGCGCCCGTCATCCGCGGGAGGGAGGTTCTGGGAGGTTGCCGGGCTCGTATTCTGTACGTCTTGCGGCAGGAAGATACATACGCATACAACGAGGAGTAAGGGCACGGACCGCCTCTATTACTACTACCAGTGCGATAACCGCGAGGGCTGCGAAGCACATCCTCGCCTCCGGGCTAAGAAGTTAGAAGCGGACGTCTGGCACGTCATACAGAGTGGCCTCACCGACCCCGACCAACTCAGGGCAGACTTGGATCGCATGATCGAGCTGGAGCGCAGCGTCGTGCGCGGCGATCCGGACCGCGAAGCGAAGCACTGGCTGGAGAGGCTCTCCGGGGCGGAAGAAGAACGTCGCGGCTTCCTAAGGCTTGCAGCCCGAGGCCGCATCACCGACGAGGAACTGGATGAAGAGCTCGCTGCCCTCGAAGAGACTCGCCAAGCCGCTAAGCGCGAGTTGGGCGCTCTCCAGAACCGCAAGGAGCGCATAGAAGCCCTGAAGCGAGACCGGGATGCCGTGCTGGAGGACTACGCGAGCAGGACACCGGATGCCCTGCAAGCCCTCACACCAGAAGAGCGTCACCAACTCTACAAGATGTTGAGGCTCTCGGTGAAAATCTATCCGGGCTGCAACGTGGAGATCGCGGGCGCCTTTCCCGAAACCGCGGACTTTTTGCAAGGTGTAACTGTGTCCTGCAGGACGTAGTGCTTGAAGTTCTCCTCCGGGAGCGTGCCGTCCGTGAGGCCGCGGAGAAAGGGATGGTCCAGCACCTCGCGGTAGATGTCCTCGATGGAGCGCCACAGCTCGCCGGTGAACCCCTCGCGCCCGGTCGTAGCAACCTCGGTCATGGAACCTCCAGGTCTCGTCCTCTGGAAGGCCACTGTATCGCGACGTCGGACCCGGTGCCCGTTTACGCCCGGCTTTCAGGCGAGCATAACGCGTCGGGGGTCGGGTCCGACACGCGAGAGGGAGAAGCATGAGGCAGGCGCACAGGGGTATAGCGCCGGGTTGCATCGCTCCAAACGCGTCTGGTTGGCGTTCTCCACGCTCTTCGCCCCTGTGCTGAGCGTGCTCGCGTGCGCCAGGACAGCCTCGGCATCTCTAACCCGGGCGTCGCCCGCGACCAGCAGCGGGCGGGCTCGCGTTTCCTGAGGAAGCTCAACGCGCGCGACGACACGCCGGGAGGCGGCTCGTTTACCCAGATCGCGACGGACGATGACGAGATCGTCCCCTACACCCGCTGCTTCCCCAAAAGCCAGAGGCGCACCGAGAACATAACCTTCCAGGACCACAACGCGGGTCTACCGATCACCCGCCAGAACATCCACAACGCTCCGTTCGCCCGGAAGCTCGTCTTCGGCGCGTTGGGCAACCCCGGCCCGCGAACCCGGCACGCGCCTTCGCCTCGGCGATTCAAGAGGGGGATCGAGCCTGCACGAAGCGGAGGAGCCACCGGAGACGGCTTCCCGTGGCTCCCCCGAACAACCCGGTCCGAGAAATCGGCGCGGGTTGCGTCGGGGCGTGCTTAGTGCTCGATCCACTCGATGTACGCATACCGGTCGGAGGATGGCTTTCGGGTTTCGAGCCACGTCGGGTACCAGGAGTTGACGTAGAGCTTCATCTCTTTGTTTGGAATGCCGCCCTTGTACCTCTGCATCTCCTTGCCGTCCACGTAGAAGATCAGGGAGTTTTTGCCGTAGAAGAAGGCGTAGTCGTGAAACCCCTTCGTGGGGTCGAAGGGGAGCTTCTTCTCCTTCGTGTGCGTCTGCTTTCCGTCCGCGTAGGTGGTGAAGAGGATCTTGCCGGACGGCTCGTTGAAGACCTCGATGTCGATCTCGCTCTCCAGGTCCGGGGGCTCGTAGAGGAAGAAGCCCGTGATGGAGGTGGGGGCGTCGGGCACCTTCATGCGCGCCGTGTACATGAAGCCGGGACCGTGGAGCCGCTTGGAGACGAGTTCGCCGCCGTTGACGGTGTCGGCGGGCAGCGTGATCCGCACTTTGCCCCCCTCCATGGTTACGTTCTCGGGGAGGACCTTGCCGCGCCCGAGCCTGTGGTCCTGCGCCTTCCACCCGGCGGGGAGCGCGGAAGACCCCGCGAACTCCTCGGGGGGCTCGGAGACCCGGAACGCCGACTCCTCGCCCCGCTCGGCGAGGCGTTCGGCGCTGGTGTCGCCTTCGCCCTTTGGCTCCTCGCTCCATACGGAGACGCGCGCCGCGTAGTAGCCGGGTGTCTCCAGCGGTGGGGTGCGGAGCTCTGTCCCCCCCGACTCCTCGCCCGGACCGAGCTCGACCGGCACGCTTGGGGCGTCGCTCCACTCGCCGGCTGTATCCCGCACGCTGTACCCGACAAAGAACGTGTGGGCCTCGGAGCCCGTGTTCTTGACGCGCGCAGAGGCCGAGGCCGCGTCGCCGGGCCGCAGCGAGCCTGCCGGGGGCTCGAAGGCCGTGATCTCGGCCGCCAACTCCGCTCCGTCGTCCGGGCCCCCGCATCCCAGGGAGAGCGCGAGCGGGACGATCACCGCCAGGAGTACGAGGAGCGGTCTGGAGTGCCCCTTGCGAGGAGGACGGGATCGGGCCGCCGTTGGCCGCAACTTACCACCCATCCCCGTGGCGCCGCGGAAGAGGTCGGCTGAGGAAACATCTGGCTTCAAGGGTTGGGGTTCTCGTTCGGGGAGCTCGCCGACCGGCTCGCGGTGTCGCCGGCGTCTCGCTCCGGCCTGGGCTCCGTCTCCCGCAGGGCGGCTTCGAGGGCCTGGAACCTCTCAGATTCGAGGAAGTCGTGCACGTAGACCTTCTCGTCTCGGCCCCTGACGTAGGCGGCGAGCTCTCGCGCGGCCCGCGGGTCCGGCGACTGCGCGTCCAGGGGTTTGAGGGTGAGGGTGAGGCCGTTCTCCTTCGCTATCCGCTTCTCCTCTTCTATCCAGACGGCGTCGCCCGGGTCGTCGGGATTCAGGGTCGAGACCACCTCCTTGACGTTGCGGCGGACGACGAAGTTGAACCACTCCTCCTCCGTCGGGTAGGGACCGAGGATTACCTTCTCGTCGTCGAAGGGGACCACACGCCCGCGCTCGAAGGTCTTCGGCAGGGGCTCAAGCTCCTCCGGGGCGGTTCCGGGGCTCGCGGTGCTCAGCGCCTGTCGGACGTAGTCCACCCTGTGCTTGCCGAGGTAGCAATGCACGTAGAAACGCTTCGTATCGTCGTCGGTCAGATCCTCGATCTCCCGCAGGGACTTCTCGTTCTGGCTGATCCAGGGAAGCATCGGGTACGAGTGTATCGAAAGCCCGGAGTTCTCGGCGTTGGCGAGCTCCTCGTCGAGCAGGACCTTCTCGAAGGGTATGTCGGGGTTAAGCAGCGTGATGACGCCGTCGTAGCCCTCGTCCTTGAGCTCCTCGAGCCTCCGTTCGTCCGGGTAAGCTCCGTAGGTAAACCGCTCGCTCTCCACGTTCTCTTCGTTCATCTCGCCGAGGGCGACCATAAAGTCCGTGTCCAGCAGGAAGTAGAAGATGGCGAAGGAGGAGACGACGACCAGAGCGAGGACCCCGATCCCGGCGGGCACGTCCCTCCTCCGCGACAAGAAGAGCCAGCCGAAGAAGGCCGTGACGCAGAGGCTGATCAGGCCCCACCCGAACACGAGGGCGCCCAGGACGAGATCTACGATGCCCTGCGCGGTTCCCCGGTCGGCCAGCCACTGCTCGAAGGGCACCAGAAAGAACAGCAGATACAGCACCCCGCCCGCGAACCCGAAGGACGAGATGAACAGGAGTTGGAGGAGCCACCTCCTCCAGCCTTTCAACGAACGAGTCTTCTGCATCGGCCCTCCCTGACCTTCCGACTTCGTCACGTAGTCCCTTGCTTGCGCTTCTTCGGCGCGCTCTTCTTGGCCGGGTCGAAGCCCCGGCGCTCCATCGCCCCCCAGGACTGGTTGTTGCGCAGGTAGGAGACGATCGCCCAGGCCCGCCACACCGTCACCAACTGCCGGTAGCCGAAGTTTTCGATGATGCCGTAGAAGGTGAGCTTGATGATGTCCGTCCAGCGGGGGTAGCGCCGGAGCCTCAGCTCCTCGAGGAAGACGGCGGCCACCGAGAGCAGGGCCCCAAGGCCCACCGCCGCGAGAAAGAAGGCTACGGCGAACTTCACGTCGAGCATGCCCAGAAACAGTCCCCCCGCGAGGGCCACGTAACCGAGAAGCTCGATCACCGGCCCCAGAAACTCGAAGAGAAAGAAGTAGGGCATCGCGAGCATGCCCACCGTGCCGTAGCGGGGGTTCAAGAGCATCTTGCGGTGCCTTATGAGGGTGTCTATGAGGCCCCGGTGCCACCGGTCGCGCTGGCGCCTGAGGACGCGCAGGCTCGCCGGGACCTCCGTCCAGGAGACGGGGTCGGAGGCGAAGGCTATCTTGTAGGGCTTCCCCTCCTCCTTCAGCTTGCGGTGCATCCTGGTGACGATCTCCATGTCTCGCCGACCGTGTCGTGGGCGTAGCCGCCCGCCTCTATAAAGTCCCGCCGGCGGAACATCCCGAACGCCCCCGAGATTATGAGCAGGCCGTTGAGGAAGCTCCAGCCGGTCCTCCCCGCCAGGAACGCCCTCAGGTACTCCACGATCTGGAAGTTGGGGATGGGGTTACGGGGGGTCTT
>JADDPV010000058.1 GCA_016781705.1 Rubrobacter sp. | reverse complement strand
GGCAGTAATTTCTGAGAGCAATTCCTGCCGTGAACCGACGGCGTAAGCCGCTAGAACACCTCCTCGTCCCCGCCTTCCAAGAGGACCCACGGGCATCGGTCGTCGCCGACCTCGTCCAACCACCGCTGGAACTCCGGCCACGTCGGGTCGAACACGAGCTCGATTGCCTCCTCGTCGAGGCTCTCGCTCTCCATGAGCCTCTCGGCGAGCCGTGTGATCTCGGACCAGCGTTCTTGAACGAACGCCTCGGCCTTCGCCCGGGCGGCCTCGTAGAGGACCTCCGGGTCGTCGGCCGCGCCTAACTCGCGCATCACCTTGCCCTCGTCGCTCTCGGGGTAGCGGGCTTTGGCTGCCGTGACGAACTCCCCGTAAGGCAGGAGGGGTTTCGGATAACCCGCCCTATGCGCGGCCGCCGGTCCGACGAGGCTGAGGACGCACCTCGGCAGGGCGTCGGGTATCTCGCTGCCGCTGCGGGAACACACCCCGAGGACCACCCCGTCGCGGATCTCGGCGCCGTTCTCAATAGCGACGATGCCCTCGACGGAGACGCATGTGACTATGCGGGAACGTGACCGAGCGTATACGGCGTGGGCAGCCTCGTGGGCGGCCATCTGCCAGCGGGAGGGGAGGGCGGCCGAAGCCGACCCCTCCCCGTTCGTGGTCAGGTTACTCATCGTCTTCTTCGGCCTCATGCTTCATCACGACGAAGTCGCGGAGCTCGACCACAACCTCGTCGCTCAGGTCCCAGGTTTCCCATTGAAGTTTTTCGAGGCAGTCGAGGTGTATCGGGCGCAGGACGCGGCGCAGGGTGCCCCCTCTTATATCCGTGACTTCCGGGACGACGGTCCCGACGGAGGTAGGGTTGCCGCACTCCGCGCAAAGGACCGTGCCGGTCACCAGGACCTCGCGCCCGTCGTCGAGGTTCACGACGAACCGGCCCTCTTCACGCACCCACTTGGCGGCTTCGGCCGCCAAGCGACGCCGG
The DNA here is from genome assembly GCA_016781705.1 of Rubrobacter sp. Lineage (GTDB taxonomy): Bacteria > Actinomycetota > Rubrobacteria > Rubrobacterales > Rubrobacteraceae > Rubrobacter_F. Next base: position 4,896 of record JADDPV010000058.1, on the reverse strand, counting down.
TAGGCTTCCAGCGCCGCGTCCACCTCTTCTGCGGTCGGCGGTTCCTCGCCGGGGCCGCGCTCGGCGCGCATCTCCAGGTAGAAGAGCCACTCCTCCTCCCGGCGTTCCCGGTCCCGCTCCCACATGCGCCCTTCGCGGAGCAGCTTGCACGCCGTCTCGGGGCTCATAACCACCCCTGCGGGCGCGAACCTGTGCAGACCGTACTCGACGCCCGGGCCATCGACGTAGTGGCTCCATTCGTCGGGGCCGGCGGTCAGGTCGTAGCGGACGACGCCCTCTTCCGTGCCGGCCGCGGCCACCACCGTGACGGTTGCCTCGCCCCGCCAGTCCGTGCCCGGCACAACTTCGTCGATGGTCCATCCCCTGCCGCCCACGTTCCGGATGGTCTCCTCGTGCTCCTGAACGGCCCGCTCCAAATCGTTGAGCTTGTCCCGAGCCTCCCGCTCCCTATCCTCGAACCTGCTCCGCGCCTCCCTCACCACCGAGGCGATCGGGTCTTCGGTGGGCCGCGGCGCCCCGCGCTCTCCTGGGCGCTGTGCGTTATCCTTGTTCACGCGTAGGTGCTCCTTTCCTGGGGTGCTGCTCGCGGAGACCGCTGCCCCAGTCGCCAAACCAACGGCGGCGGTCTCTTGGTTACTTGTCTAGTCCTCCTCGGCCGGTCCGTGGCCGAACGCCTTCCGCCACTCCTCCGCCACCACCTCCTCCCCCAAGTGCGTCATCAGGTGCCTGAGCGCGACACGGAGATCGTCGTCCGAGCGCCCCCGCCGCGGCGTGGCGGGCTCCCCTTCGGGAAGTTCCACGCCCATGAGCACCGCCGCCTCGCGCACGACGTGAGGCGGCGCATTCAAGGCCCAGAGTATGGCCTTGACTGTCCGCTCCCGGGGCATGCGCCCCCCACTCTCCGCGTCCACGATGGTGCGGGTTGAGAGGCCGGTCAGGTCGGCGAGTCCGCGAATCGAGAGTTCGCTGCGGAACCTAAGTTCCCGCAGAAACTCCGCTAGCTTCTTGCGTTGTAACTCACTCGCTCTCATGTTGTGACATAATACGCGAACAGGGTCAGCTTGTCGAGGAGAAGACCTCGATTACGACGTTAGGGCTCAAATCTGGTGTTGTATGCTTATTTGTGGTATAATAAGAGTATCAAGCAAGCCACCCGAGGAGGCCCCCGAGATGAGCGCACCCAAAAACCCCGATAAGCCTTCGAGCAGGCATGTTGTGGTAGACGCGAGGTTCGCCGCCCTGCTCGCGGAGGATTTCGGCATCGCCCGGAACACCATCCTCGATGCCCTGGAGGGGGAACCCCAAAAGCAGGCTATATCCGTATGCGGTTGGGCCGAGAAGACCGCCGACCCCGGACACGCCCTCCTTTGCTGGAGCAAGAAGCACCGCCGGGGCCGCCACCGCACCGACCGCCGGGACCACCGGCAGAGCGCTGCACGGGAGCGCCAGGACGGCCCACGGGAGCAACAGGACGAGCGCCGGAGGGGTACGGCCCCGGCCCGCCGCCGTGGTGTTTCGGGCGGCCTCGACGCTGCCTGCATTCGGGCAAACGTCGAAAGGATGAGCTTGTGAGCGAAGAGAGGCAGGACCCTGAGATGCTGGCGTACACGTTCTCCGAGCACGTAGCGGACACCGAGCCGGAGCCCGGCGACTACGTGCGGCGCTTCGTGGACGAGTTGTTCGAGTTGGAGCCCGGCCTCAAAGAGCACTTCACAGATCTGGTACTCGGCGAGCTCTGCGAGGAGGTGGCGAGGAGGGAGGACTCGCGCCACGCCCACGCCACCGTAGCCCTCATCCAGAACATAGCCGAGGACTGGAGGCGGGATGCTTGAGCTGCCCAAGGGTGTTTGGCGCTGGATCGAGACCAACGCCCGCGACCTCGGTCGGATCGCGACGGCGCTCGAAACCCTCGCCCGTGAGGCCATAGAGATACGCAAGGCGTTGCAGGAGCAAGACGAACAGGAGGAGCAACGATGACGCAGGAGCAGAACGCGACCCAGGAGTCCACGACCACCGAGGCCACCATTCACCCCATGACCCGCAAAGCCGCCGACATGAGCCTCGCGAAGAAGGCCATCTCGCCCGATTCCCACAAAGCCGTCCTTGCAGGGGAGCTCTCGCTGGAGGAGGCCCGCGACCTCGGCCGCAACGCCGGTCCCGAGGGACCGGCGGTCCGTGCCGACAAGAACGACCGCTCGCGGCCTTGTCTTTGTGGGTGCCAGGGCACCTCCAAGACCGGAAAATTTGTTGCCGGACACGATATGCGGATGGTGACCTTGGCGAAAGCCTACGTGCGCGGGGAGGCCGACCTCACCGACGAGCAACTCGCGTACATCCACGAGAGCGGCAAGCTCGACCGCGCTCGGGCGCAGGTCGAGAAGGAGGATCAGAAGCGCCAGGAGCGCATAGCGAAGAAGGCCGAGGCCCAGCGTCGGAAGGAGGGCGAATCCGAGGCGAAGAAGTCCGACAAGTAAACACCGACCGGGGGCGCGGATGGGTGGTATCCTCCACGCCCCCGCTTATGTATAGGAGGAGATAGGAATGACAGACCGGCCGACCGCGATCCTCTACACGCGGGTGTCCACGACGGGCCAGGCAGAAAGGGGCTACAGCCTCCGGGAGCAGGCCGAGCGCCTGCGCCGCTACTGCGAGGAGCAGGGGCTCGAAGTCCTGGAGGAGGTCGAGGACGCGGGGATCTCCGGCGCGGCGTTCACCGACCGTCCCGGCCTCACCCGCGTCCGCGAGCGCGTCGCCGAGGGCGGGGTCTCCGTGGTGCTCGCCGCCGAGAGGGACCGCCTCGCCCGCCAGCCCGAGATCATCTACCTCCTCAAGAAGGAGCTCGCCCGGCACGGCACGCAGCTCAGGGCGCTCAACCAGCAGGGCGACGACTCCCCCGTCGGCCAACTCACCGAGGGCATGTTGGATCAGATAGCCCAGTTCTTCCGGGCGACGTTCGCCGAGAAGAGTCGTGAGAACAAGATCAAGAAGGCCCGCGAGGGGAAGGCCAGCGGCTCCGGCACGCCGCCCTTCGGCTTCGTCTACGCCGCCGACCGGCGCTCCCTTGAGGTGGACGAGCCGACGATGTCCCTCGTTCGGCGCATGTTCGAGATGGTGGCCGACGGCAAAACGTTGTACGCGGTGTGCAAGGCGTTCGAGGAGGAGGGCTTGCCCACCCCGCGCGGCGGGTCGCGCTGGTATCCGGTGAGCCTCCTTCGGATGGTCCGAAACGACGCCTACCTCGCGCACAGCGTGGATGAGCTCCGGGGGCGCGGGGTGAGGGAGGGCGTGCTCGCCGGGCTCGACCCCGCACGGGCGTACGGGGCCTGGCCCTACGGCCAAAACCGGGTCACACTGACCCCTGACGAGGAGAACAAGCGACGGTTCGAGCCCAAGCCCGAGGAGGAGTGGGCGGTCGTTCCCGTCCCGGGCAGCGGCATCGCGCCGGGGACCGTTCTCGCGGCGCGGGCGAACCTCGACCGGGACTACCGCCCCCGCGCGAAGGCCCGCCGCCCCTACGAACTCGCCGGGATGCTGCTCTGCGCGGCGTGCGGTCTCCGCATGACCGGCTACAGCACGGGCAGGGACGGGCACGGCCGGACCTACTCCTACTACTGCTGCCAAAAGCGCCGGAAGTGGGGCCTGGACGCCTGCCCCGGCGGGCCGCAGGTGCGCGCCGAACGTGCCGAGCGGGAGGTCGCAGAGTGGGCCGAGGGGCTCCTTGAGGACCCCGACGCCCTCGCCCGCCGCATGGACGAGGCCATCGCTCGGGAGCGCGCGGGGGTGCTGGACCCGGCGGCCACCGAGCGCGCCCTCGCCGAGCGCGTCGCGAAGCTCGACGCCAAGCGCGAGAGGCTCCTCGACCTCGCGGCCGACGGCATCCTCGGCAAGGCCGACCTCACCGCGAGGCTCTCGGGCGTGGACGCCGAGCGGCGGGGCTTCGAGCGGGAGCTCGCGCGGGTGGCCGGCGCGGCCGAGCGCGTCGCGGAGATGGAGCGCCAGAAGCGGCTCCTGGTCGAGGCGTTCGGGACCGGCCTCAAGCTGGGCGTCTCGTGGATGCCGCCCGGGCTTCGGCGCGAGGTCTACGAGGCGCTCGGGCTGCGCGTCACGGTCACGGCCGACAGCGCGATGTGGGCCGAGGCGCGCGTGGACGAGGCCACCATCCGCTACAGCCGCGAGGTCGAGCGATACGCGGTCGCGCTCAGGGAGGCCGAGGGGCGGCTGCTCGCGGAGGAGCGGGGGAACCCCGCCCGGGGGCGCGAGGTCACGGTCGAGGACCCCGAGGGCAACCCGAGCACGCTGCGCTTGTCGGCCGAGGAGGAGAGGCTGGGGCGCCTGGAGCGGGAGCTCGCCCGAGTCAGGAGGGAGCTTGCTTCGCCGCCCGTTACGGATACGGTCATGGCCGAGGTCGCGGGCTAACCCGAGCCCCCGTTTTTTCCGTTTATCTTTGGCGGCCGGCTTACCCTGGCCGCTTTTTCGTGTTCGTGCATCGCGGTAGCGGCGAGTAGGAGGACAGAGAGCACCGTGCAGCTGCCCCGCAAGAGTGATTTATCGTTTGTATTTGCCGGAAATTACCGCTTGGTTCGGTGGCTGCGTGCAGCCGACCGGAGGAGGTCTGCACCCGTACGGCACGGTGTTCGTGCCGGTACGAAGTGTTTTTCGGGCGCGCCGTCGGCCCTGCGTTTTGCTCCCAAACCACGCAGAGATGTGCCTGGGTCGTTTACGCGCTTATCTGGCGGGTATACGTCTTTCGATGTAAGCGGCGAGAGGCTTTCGGGTGTTGTGCCCGACGCCTATCGAAGGAGGGTAGAGAGAGCATGGACCGTGAGGAACGTAGCGACAGGTTCACGGCGGTGGAGGAGCGGTTCGCCGGCTACACCGTCTACGACCGAGACGGCG
>JADDPV010000195.1 GCA_016781705.1 Rubrobacter sp. | reverse complement strand
CCTGATCTGTTGGCGCTACGTCCGGCGGTTATGTTAGGCGCATTAAATGCGTCCCGGGCCGTAAACGGCACCTGCTCGTGGACACTTCCGGGCTGCTCCTAGCCAAGAGGGTGACGCCGGCGAACACCTCCGACAACCGCGGCGCGCGGGAGCTGCTAGCAGGACTTGCCCCGTTGATGCCCCGCCTGAAACTCATATGGGCGGATAGTGCTTACGCGGGCGAGAAGCTTCGGAGTTGGTGCGCCGAACACACCGGCTGGCGACTGGAGGTAGTGCCACGCAAGAGCGACGGCTCTGGGTTCGAGGTCATTCCAAGGCGCTGGGTAGTGGAGCGAAGTATTGCCTGGATCTGCCGCAACCGGCGTCTCGCCAAGGACTACGAGCGGAAGGTGCAGACCAGCGAATGCTGGCTCAAGGTGGCGATGATTCGGCTCATGCTGAAGCGGCTCGCAAGAGATTGAGCAGCATTCTCACACACCCTCTTACACCCGCTACCACTGGTGGCCGGATGCCGCCTGAGAAGCGAGCCTGTTCAAACGGACTTGGTATCATTTCCCCATCAGGGACGTCGACACCCCGAAGAAGGGCCAGTCCGAGGAGTACGCGGCGCTCATCGAGCGGATCGTCGGCCTGCTGCGCGGTGGGGAGACGGTCGTCGTCCACTATCGCGGGGGGCTCGGGCGCACCGGCACGGTCGCCACCTCGGTGCTCATCGCGGCAGGGCGCGGATCCGATGAGGCCATCCGCCTCGTACGCAAGTTCCGAAGCGAACGCGCCGTGGAGACGACGGGCTAGGAGCGCTACGTGCGCCGCTTCGCGGAGGAGTGGCGCTCTCGGCGTGGCCCGGCTCGACCGCCCGAAAAGGTCAGCGCCTCCCGTCGAGGCCCGGCCCGGATCGAGCGCTACAGGGGCAGCCTGCTGGGACTCGCCGTGGGCGACGCCCTGGGCACCACCGTCGAGTTCAGGCAGCCCGGCACCTTCTTCCCCATGGAGGACATCGTGGGCGGCGGACCTTTCGGGCTGAAGGCCGGCGAGTGGACCGACGACACCTCGATGGCGCTGTGCCTGGCCGAGAGCCTGATCGAGAAACTGGGCTTCGACCCCGCCGATCAGCTCACGAAGTACGTGAGGTGGTACCGCGAGGGCCACATGAGCGCACCGGCGAGTGCTTCGACATAGGCGGCGCAACCACGGAGGCCCTCGAGCGCTTCGAGAGGACGTTGCACCCCTACAGCGGCTCCACCGACCCCAACAGGGCGGGCAACGGCTCCCTTATGCGCCTGGCCCCCGTCCCCCTGTTCTACGCGCGAGGCGAGGGAGGGCCGACGGAGGCCGTGGAGCGGTCGGGGGAGAGCTCGAGGACGACCCACGGCGCCAGGACCGCGGTGGATGCCTGCCGCTACATGGGCGCCCCGATAGTGGGGGCCGTGAACGGGGTGGGCAAGAAAGAACTCCTCTCGGAGCGCTACAGTCCTGCGGGCGGCGGGTACTGGGAAGAGCACCCGCTGGTCGACGAGGTGGACGAGGTGGCGGCGGGATCGTTCAAGCACCGCGAGCCCCCCGGGATCAGGGGCAGGGGCTACGTGGTCGCCTCCCTGGAGGCGGCGCTTTGGGCCTTCAACAAGGGCGGCTCGTTCCGGGAGGGGTGTTTGCTGGCTGTCAACCTGGGCGAGGACGCGGACACCACGGGGGCCATCTACGGGCAGCTGGCGGGAGCCTTCTACGGCGAGGAGGGCATACCGAAGCCCTGGCGCCTGAGGCTCGCCCACCGGCTCCTGATCGAGTACTTCGCGGAGAGGCTCTTCGCGCTGGCGCCGCGGCCTTCCGCGCGGAGAGGGTTAGGCGCTCTACCGGGGCTTACGGGCTACCGGACCGCTTCCGGATGGAAGAGCCGGCGCTCGTAGCTCGCTTCCCCCGGAGAGGCTCGCCATCGATCTTCTCGACGATCTGTCGACCCTGCGACCGAAGCGACAAAACTCCTCCTTACCGACCTTTGGTCGCTTCGGTCGCAGGACGCGAGGACGATCACGCCTGGGGTTCGTGAAGTCGGGGATGCGTTTCGGAGCCGCGTGCGTCAACGGGCGTAGCAAGCGCCCCCGTGACGGATCGGGTACTCCGTCGCACAGATGCCTCCCGGCATGAGCGGAACCGGACCCGCCGACGGACCGCCGGCCTCCAGGAGTTCGTCACGCCCGGGAGGCGGTATGGGATCAGGCGGGGCTGGCTGCGGTACGGGATCAGACGGAGTTGGGTCCGGCGAGGGGTCGAGTGAGTTCGGGCCCGCGGCGCAAGGACCCTCGGGATCCCACAACCCGACGCCTGCGGCCTGTGCCTCGTCTTGGGCCGCCACAAAGCGGTCCTCGTACCTCACGTTGGGCGGGAACGTCGCCACCTCGGCGAGTCCTTCGCGCACCAGGGTCTCGTTGTACAGCTCGTCGCCGAGGTAGACGTAGGCGAGGGGGCGACCGAACCTGTCCGTCCTCTCCTCGTCGAACTCCAGCTCGACCTGCTGGCCCGCCAGCCGCTCCTCGCTGAAGGCCGAGGCTTCAGGACCGCACGGCTCTTCTCCATCGAACACCTCCGGGGTGTCCACGCCGATCAAGCGCACGTCCTCGACGCCCTCGACCTGCGGCGAGACTTCGATGGTGTCCCCGTCCACGACGCGGGTAACCTCTACCTGCTGCCGGTCCTCGTCCGTCGGTTGCGCCTCCACCTCCGGCGCGGCCTCCTACGCTATCCTGGCCGTGATGGCGGCAAGCGCAAGGACGATCAAGACGCAGAGCCAGAACAGGCGTTCGCGCACCTCTGCTCCCTTCAACGATCTCCCCTCCCCCTAGCCGGCCACGGCTTCAGGATAGCATCACGGCCGGTAGGTCAAAAAGGCGTGTGCCCCCTTTGGCCCCCTCGCGCCCCAGCGCTGGCGGGTCCGAACCGTTTCGCGCGTCTTCTACGGCTCACCGTGCACCCGAACGGTGAGGAGCAGTGGGCCGCACCGGGGTACACCACAAGTTCGGAACGCGGCTACCGTACAGTTTTTTCTACATAACTTCTACATAATTGTAGTAAAATATATCTGGATATAGGATGCCGGCATGGTGGAGGTGAACGTGGCGAAGCTGAGGGAGCTGAGGCAGCGGAGGGTTCTAACCCTGCACGAGCTGGAGGAACGCTCCGGCGTCTCCTACAACACGATCTGGCGTTTGGAGAACGGCAAGACCGGGGCGCAGCCTAGAACCATAAGGAAGCTCGCCGCGGCGCTCGGGGTGGAGCCCGAGGAGCTCGTCAGGGTCGGGGGGAACGATGATTGAGGCGAACGGGCGCGTGGCGGGCAACAAGGCGATCCTCTACGCCCGCGTTTCCACGGAGGAGCAAGCCAGGAGCGGGTACTCCCTCGCGCAGCAGATCGAGGCGCTCGGCGCGTACGCCGCCCGCGAGGGCTACGAGGTTCTGGAAGAGGTGAAGGACCCCGGTCAGAGCGGGGCGAGCTTGGCGCGCCCGGGGATGGACCGCGTGCGGGAGCTCGTGGAAGCCGGTAATGTCGCGGTGGTGCTCGCCCAAGATAGGGACAGGATCGCCCGTGAGCCCGCCTACCACTACCTCCTAAAGAAGGAGTTCGAGGAGCACGGGTGCAAGATAAGGGCTCTGAACGATAGGGGAGACGACAGTCCCGAGGGGGAGCTTACTGACGGCATCCTCGACCAGCTCGCCAAGTTCGAGCGGGCCAAGACCGCCGAGCGAGCTCGTAGGGGTAGGCTGAGAAAGGCGCGAGAGGGCAAGATAATCGCCACCCACACGCCTGCTTACGGCTTTGCCTATAACGCTACACGAGATAGCTATATCATCGACGAGAAGAACATGCCCGTTGTGGTGCGCATCCTTGAGTACGTCGCCGGAGGCCTGAGCATGCGGGCAACGGCCAAAGCGATAACGAGGGACGGCGTGCCATCTCCTACCGGCAAGCACGTGTGGAGCAGCTACTCCGTGCGCGCGATGATCCTCGACGATCTTTACAAACCACATACGCCGGAAGAAATTCAGGGGCTAGTTGTAGAGGGACGGCTGACGGCAGACGTCGCAGGGAGGCTGGATCCTTCGCGGCCCTACGGCGTCTGGTGGGCCAATACGGTGCGTGACAGCGTGCGTACCGTCTCCGAGTCGGATGAGGCAGGCGGAAGGCGGTACCGCAAACGTCGCAAGACCGTCCCGCGCCCTCGGGCGGAGTGGATAGCTGTGCCGATAGACCTCACAAGTTCTGGTTTGGAGCGCGAGATCGTGGACCTCGCGAGGTCCACGATCAAAGACAACGTGCGCCCATCGTCCGCGGGAGGAAGGTTCTGGGAGGTTGCCGGGCTCGTGTTCTGTACGTGTTGCGGTAGGAAGATACACACGCATACAACTAGGAGTAAGGGCCCCGACCGCCTCTACTACTACTATCAATGCGACAACCGCGAGGGCTGCGAAGCACATCCTCGCCTCCGAGCCGGGAAGTTGGAAGCGGACGTCTGGCAGGTCGTACGGAGCGGCCTCACCGACCCCGACCAGCTCAAAGCGGACTTGGATCGCATGATCGAGTTGGAGCGCAGTGTCGTACGTGGCAATCCGGCCCGCGAAGCGAAGCACTGGCTGGAGAGACTTTCCGAGGCGGAAGAAGAACGTCGCGGCTTCCTAAGGCTTGCAGCACGAGGACGCATCACCGACGAGGAATTGGATGAAGAGCTCGTTGCCCTTGAAAAGACCTGCCAAGCCGCTAAGCGCGAGTTGGCCACTCTCCAGAACCGCAAAGAGCGCATAGAGGCCCTGGAGCGAGACCGAGACGCCGTGCTGGCAGACTACGCGGGCAGGACACCGGATGCCCTCGAAGCCCTCACATCGAAAGAGCGTCACCAACTCTACAAGATGTTGAAGCTCTCGGTGAAAATTCATCCGGGCTGCACCGTGGAGATCGCCGGCGCCTTTCCCGAAAGCGCGGGCTTTTTGCAAACTGAGCTCGCGTCCTGCAGGACATAGTGCTTGAAGCTCTCCTCCGGGAGCGTGCCGTCCGTGAGGCCGCGGAGAAAGGGATGGTCCAGCACCTCGCGGTAGATGTCCTCGATGGAGCGCCACAGCTCGCCGGTGAACCCCTCGCGCCCGGTCGTAGCAACCTCGGTCATGGAACCTCCAGGTCTCGTCCTCTGGAAGGCCACTGTATCGCGACGTCGGACCCGGTGCCCGTTTACGCCCGGCTTTCAGGCGAGCATAACGCGTCGGGGGTCGGGTCCGACACGCGAGAGGGAGAAGCATGAGGCAGGCGCACAGGGGTATAGCGCCGGGTTGCATCGCTCCAAACGCGTCTGGTTGGCGTTCTCCACGCTCTTCGCCCCTGTGCTGAGCGTGCTCGCGTGCGCCAGGACAGCCTCGGCATCTCTAACCCGGGCGTCGCCCGCGACCAGCAGCGGGCGGGCTCGCGTTTCCTGAGGAAGCTCAACGCGCGCGACGACACGCCGGGAGGCGGCTCGTTTACCCAGATCGCGACGGACGATGACGAGATCGTCCCCTACACCCGCTGCTTCCCCAAAAGCCAGAGGCGCACCGAGAACATAACCTTCCAGGACCACAACGCGGGTCTACCGATCACCCGCCAGAACATCCACAACGCTCCGTTCGCCCGGAAGCTCGTCTTCGGCGCGTTGGGCAACCCCGGCCCGCGAACCCGGCACGCGCCTTCGCCTGGGCGATTGAAGAGGGGGATCGAGCCTACGCGAAGCCGGGGAGCCGCCGGAGACGGCCTCCGGTGGCGCCCCGGAGAAAACCAGGTCCGAAAAATCGGCGCGGGTTGCGTCGGGCGGTGCTTAATCTTACAACCGCACTTCGCACGACCATAAGTGGGAGCGGCTTT
>JADDPV010000083.1 GCA_016781705.1 Rubrobacter sp. | reverse complement strand
TAAAGCGTGCCGGAACATCATCGCGGAGGAGAGGATCGTGGCGTAGGGGTTGGCGACCCCCTTGCCCGCGATGTCCGGTGCGGAGCCGTGGACCGGCTCGAAGATGCCGGGCGTGCCCGGCAGGCCCAGGGAGGCAGAGGGCAGCATCCCCATCGAGCCGGGGAGCATCGCGGCCTCGTCCGAGAGGATGTCCCCAAAGAGGTTCTCCGTCAGGATGACGTCGAAGCGCCTGGGGTCCCGGATCAGGAACATCGCCGCGGCATCGACCAGGACGTGGTCCAGCGCCACCCCGGGATACTCCCCGGCGATGTCGTCGACGACGCTCCGCCACAACCTGCTCGTCGCCATCACGTTCGCCTTGTCGACGCTCGTCACGCGCCCCGAGCGCCCCTCGGCCGCCTCGAACGCGACCCTCGCGACCCGCTCGACCTCCTCCCGCGTGTAGACGCTCAGGTCGCTCGCCCGATCCTCGCCCTCCTCCTTCTCCCCGAAGTAGGCCCCGCCGGTGAGCTCCCGGATGATGAGGATGTTCACGCCCTTCAGGACCTCCTCCTTCAGGGTAGAGGCCGAGAGGAGCGCCGGCAGCGCAGCCACCGGCCTCAGGTTCGCGAACGCCCCGAGGGACTGGCGTAGCTTCAACAAGCCCTTCTCCGGGCGCAGGTGCCCCGGGTTCCGGTCGAATTCCGGGTCGCCGACCGCGCCCAGTAGGACCGCGTCAGAGGCCTTCGCCCTCTCCAGCGTCTCGTCGGAGACGGGCTCGCCTTCCTCGCGGATGGCAGTGCCCCCGATCCTGCGTTCCTCGTAGCCTAGCTTCACACCGAAGTGCTCGGCTGCCACGTCCATCACGGTCCGTGCGGCCCCGACCACCTCCGGCCCTATACCGTCCCCCGGTAGCAACAAAATATCGAATGAGTCGCGCATTCTCTCCACCTTCTCCTAGAACTCCGGCCGCGAGCGCAGCCACTCCCATCCCCCCGAACCTAAAGCGTCCGACAGGATCTCCTCCGCGCGCCCCTCGCCCACGATCTCCTTCTCCTCCCACAGGGCACGGAAGAGCCGGGCCAGGAACCCCACCCCGAACTTCTCCACCGCCGCAGCACCCAGGAGGAGCAACAGGTTCTGAAACGCCATCTGCGTCTCCGCGCCGGCCCTGCCCCCGAAGGACCGGACCGTAAAGCCGGGGCTTCGGTCCACTCCCGAGAGATGTTCCTCCAGGGGAAGGCCCTTCTTCAGCCCAATCGCCGCCGAAGCCGCCTGCGGTATCAGCTCCCCGAGCCACGCCGGGACCCGGACCACCTCCCCCCGCAGCAGGAACGCGTGCGCCAGCTCGTGCCAGACGACGAGCGGCCACGTCGCGGGTGTGCGCGGCCGTATCGCGGGCGTAAGCTCCTCCGGCAGCACGAGCGCCGGAGGCCGAACGGAGCGGGTGAAGTAGGGGAGGCCGCGCGGGTAGGCGCGCCTTCCCTCCCTCGGCGCCTCGGACCAGTTTTCCTCGGCTACCAGCAGCGCCTCCAGCTCGGGCGGCTCGATCTCGAGGATCCCGGAGAGTGCTTCGGCCCCGTCCTTGAGGAGTACGAAAAGCCCCCGGGCCTTCTCCCGGAGACGCGGCGGGTGCACGACCGGGATCGTGCCGGCGAGGCGCTCGTATCCGGGGAGGGCGACGGAGGCCTGCAAGGGTACGCTAGGGGGTAACCTGCGGGGTGCGCGTGGCGCCGACCCTGCCGGCGGTGTACACGTTGACCGCCCGCACGTAGGCGCGCGCCGCCCCTTCGACCACGTCCTGGGAGAGGCCGCGACCGGCGTACTCGGCCCCATCGAAGTCGACGCTGATCCGGACCTCCCCCAGCGCGTCCTTGCCGCCGGTCACCGCGTCGATGCGGAAGTCCGTCAGGCGACCCTTGATGTTCGTCGCCGCGTCGATGGCGCGGAAGACCGCGTCCACCGGGCCCTCGCCCTCGGCCTCGGCCTCGAAGACGCCGTGGTCCTGGTGCGAGATCGTCACCGCCGCCCGGCTCTGTCGGCCCGTCGCCGCGACCACCCGGAACGAGTCGAGGACGAACTTGCCCTCGAAGGAGCCGACCTCGTCCGCCGCTATCGCCTCGAGGTCCGCCGCCGTCACGGTCTTCTTGTGGTCGGCGATCTCCTTGAACCGGACGAACGCGCGTTTGAGGACCTCGCCCTCGAGCGTGTAGCCGAGCTCCTCCAGGGCGTCCTTCAGGGCGTGGCGCCCCGAGTGCTTGCCGAGGAAGATGTTCGTCCCCTCCAGGCCTATATCCTTGGGCGTCATGATCTCGAACGTCCTGCGGTCCTTCAGGACGCCGTCCTGGTGGATGCCGGACTCGTGCAGGAACGCGTTCCTGCCGACGACCGCCTTGTTCGGCGGCACCTCGTAGCCGGTGACGCTGGAGACCATGCGCGACGTATTCGCGAGCTGGCGGGTATCCACCCCGACCTCGGTTCCGTAGTGATCGGAGCGCGTCGCGAGCGCCATCACGACCTCCTCCAGCGAGGCGTTCCCGGCGCGCTCCCCGATCCCGTTGACCGCGACCTCGATCTGGCGCGCCCCGACCTGCACCCCCGCCAGGGAGTTCGCAACCGCGAGCCCCAGGTCGTCGTGGCAGTGGACGGAGAGGATGCGGTTCTTGAGCTCCGGCACCCGCTCCTGAAGCTCCTTCAAAAACTGCGAGAACTCGACAGGGGTCGTGTAGCCGACCGTGTCCGCAATGTTGATCACGTCCGCCCCTGCCTCGACGGCCGCGGCGACGACCTCGGAGAGGAACCCGATCTCCGTCCTCGTGGCGTCCATGGGGGAGAACTCGACGTTCTCGCAGAGGCTCTTCGCGTGCCGGACCGCCCGGTCCGCCCCCGCGAGGATGTCCCCTTTGTTCGAGCGCATCTGGTGCTCGATGTGGAGGTCCGAGGTGCCGACGAAGGTGTGGATGCGCGGCCGGCTCGACCACTGCACCGCCTCCCAGGCCCGCTCGATGTCCGCCTCGTGGATGCGGGCGAGGCCCGCGATCCTCGGCCCCTTCACCTCCGAGGCGATCCGGCTCACCGACTCGAAGTCGCCCTCGGAGGTGATCGGGAACCCGGCCTCGATCACGTCTACTTTGAGCCGCGCGAGCTGGTGCGCGATCTCTACCTTCTCTTCTACGCTAAGCGAGATCCCCGGCGACTGCTCGCCGTCTCGCAGGGTGGTGTCGAAGATCTCTACGCGACGCATGTTATGTCGTCCTCCTACGCTGAAGTTCTTTATCGGAATAAGACTTGCGGCTGATGCTTGGTGGCCGCCAGCGGGATGGCCCGGCGTTAGGAGCCGGGACGGATAATTCGCCCGACGGCCACCCTGGTTAGTCGTAGGATGACGGGGGAAAAGCGCAAAATGTTAGACGAACTCCTTCACGTGGGGCGGCAGTATCTCACTGCCTCGCCCCCTCCGCAACCTCCACCGCGACCGTCCAGTCGGCATAGTCGGGGTTCTCGCCGCGCGCGGCCCCGAAGTAGAGCTCCTGCAAGCGGCTCGCGACCGGGCCCATCTCGCCCGTCCCGATCTTGCGGTCGTCTATCTCCGTGACGGGGGCGATCTGGAAGCCCGTGCCCGTCAAAAAGACCTCGTCGGCGGCGTAGAGCTCCGTGCGGCCGACGTCGCGCTCCGTGGTCGCAATCCCGAGGTCCTTCTCCGCGATCTCCATGACCGCGTCACGCGTGATCCCCTCCAGGATGTCCGCCGTGACCGGCGGCGTGACGAGCCCTCCCTTGCGCACGATAAAGATGTTGGCCGCGCTAGCCTCGGAGACGAAGCCCGCCTGAGTGAGGAAGATGGCGTCGTCGTAGCCCGCCCGGTGCGCCGCGTCGACCGCGAGCGCCGTGTTGATGTACGAGCCGGTGGTCTTGGCCCGCGCCGGTATCGCATTGTCCGAGGAGCGGCGCCAGCCCGAGACGGCGCACCTGAGGCCCGTGAGCTCGACGTAGTTGCCCATCGGGACCGTGAAGATGGAGAGCTCCGTCGGTCCCCTGAGGTTCACCCCGACGGACTGGGCGGCCTTGTACGCGAGCGGCCGGATGTACGTGTCCTCCCGCGGGGCGTTACGCTTCAGGATCTCCAGCGTGATCTCGCAGAGCTCGTCGACCGAGGGCACGAGGTCGAGGTGCAGGATGCGGCAGGACTTCTCGAACCGCTCGTAGTGCTCGCGGAGCTTCAGGACCTGAAGCGTCCCCTTGCCCTCGTTCCAGTACGCCCTGATCCCCTCGAAGACCCCCGTGCCGTAGTTCAGCGCGTGGGTGGCCGGCGACAGCCTGATGTCGCCCATCTTGACGAACTCGCCGCCGTGGTAGGCCCACTCCGCGTCGTTCGCGGTGAAAGCGGTGCCGGCCATTAGCCCTGACCGCCCGCAGGGCTCCCGGCCGGGGCCTCGGCCCCTTCCGCGGCCAGCGCCCGAAGCTCCGCCCCGACCTTCTCGACCGGCAGCGCGGCCTCGCGGCGGCGCTGCGCGAGGAAGGAGGCCCCGCCGGCCTGGTTCTCCAGCACCCAGTCGCGAGCGAACTTCCCACTCTGGATGTTGGCGAGGATCTCGCGCATCCGGTCCTTCGTCCCCTCGTCGATGACCTTGGGACCCGCGGTGTAGTCGCCGTACTCGGCCGTGTTCGAGATGGAGTAGCGCATCCCCGCGAGGCCGCCCTCGTAGATGAGGTCCACGATCAGCTTCAGCTCGTTGACGCACTCGTAGTACGCGAGCTCCGGCTGGTAGCCCGCCTCGACGAGCGTGTCGAAACCGGCCTTCAGGAGCGCCGAGAGGCCGCCGCAGAGGACCGCCTGCTCCCCGAAGAGGTCGGTCTCCGTCTCCTCCTCGAAGGTGGTCTCGATGATCCCGGCCCGCCCGCTCCCGATGCCGCGAGCGTAGGAGAGGATCACATCTCGCGCCTCGCCGGAGGCGTCGTTCCCGATCGCGAAGAGCGACGGCATCCCCTTGCCCTCGACGTACAGGCGCCTGAGGACGTGGCCCGGTCCCTTCGGGGCCACGAGCCCGAGGTCCACGTGCGGCGGCACCGAGATCTGGTTGAAGTGGATGTTGAAGCCGTGGGCGAAGAGCACGAGCATCCCCTCGGAGAGGTTCGGCTCGACCTCGCTCCTGTACACCGCCGGCTGCTTCTCGTCCGGTAGCAGCAGCATCACCACGTCGGCCCAGCGCGTCGTGTCGGCCGTCGTCATCACCTGCAGCCCGTCGGACTCGGCCTTCGCCTTGCTCTTGCTCCCCTCGTAGAGCCCGACCGCGACCTCGCAGCCGGAGTCCTTGAGGTTCAGCGCGTGGGCGTGGCCCTGGCTGCCGTAGCCCAGGATTGCGACCTTGCGCTGCATGATCTCGTTGCCTATGTCACCTTCCCGGTATACCCGAGCCATCTTATGCGCCTCCAGTCCCTGGCCGGGCCACCGGCCCGAGCCTAACCGCGTCTTTTACGTCGTTCCCCATACTAGCGAGCCAAGCGTCCAGTTTCCCGGTAGGGCCGGTCGCCACGACCGTCCCGCCCTCCTCGTGGAGCCCGATCCCCGCCGGTACCTCGCCAAGTATCGCGCCACTTACCTTGAGCAGCGTGACCTCCAGGGTCTCGCCGTCCTCCTCGATCTCCTCCACGTCTTCGAGCGCGGAGAGGAGCGTCGCGTAGCGGCGGGCGGACTCGGGGGGGCAGTCGAGGAGGATCGTCACCCGTAAGATCTCGCCGCGAGGGCCGTCCTCACGGCCTACGGTGAACCGGGCGACGGGCATCCGCTTGTTCTGTAGCGTCATGAGGAAGCGCACGAGGGCGAGCATCCCGCCGGAGAGGCGGACCTCCACCGCGTTGAGAGACGCCTCCCCCTGAGACCTAGGCGCCGCCATACGCGGCGCTGCTTTCGCTCTCCTCGATCATCT
>JADDPV010000193.1:1790-5915 GCA_016781705.1 Rubrobacter sp. | reverse complement strand
TGTTATAAAAATATATTGCTCGACTTGCCGGACGAGTTCGAGGTGGCGGCACAGGGCCGGAGTCTAATACGTGAGGCGGTGTGGGATCTGACGCACAGGCTGTAGAAGCCGAAGGCCCGGCTGCCGCTGTCCTCTGGTGGCGATCCGACGCTCGCAGAAAGGTTCGACGAGGAGCTTGGAAAAGGCTCTGTGGCCGGTAGCAGCGAACGGTCTAGGATGCCAGCGAGGCGCTAGAGAACGCGTCCGGGCCATGGATCATCTCCTCCTTCGTGCTCGCCGAGCTCGATTAGTGACCCTCACGCGCTACGCGGCCGCGACGAAGAGATCGCCCTGCTCGATGAGGTCGAGCGCGGAGCTTACCGCCCCGAACCGTTCTCCGCGTCCGAAGTTGCGAAAGCGAGAGCGATCGTCGAGCAGTACGCCGGTTTCGGGGAGGTTGGGCTGGCCGCGGTTTTGAATGTCGTGCTCGCGCGGTGCTACGACACCCACGACGTGCTCACGCCCGACGAGTGCCATTTCCGCGCGCTGCGCGGGCTACGCGACCTCCTCCCCCCCGTTCCGCGTGCTCCCCGCCGACCCGACGTAGGCTTCTAGGCCAGCGGTTCGGGCTCGCGTGGCTCCCCGCGTCCCGGCAACTCTGGTTCTACGTCCAGCTCTGGGACGCGCGGCTCGGGATCTCGAAGCTCTCCCTCGCGGGTCGGAACGGTGTCGGGGATCGGGTCCGGGGGGCGGGGGCGGAAGAGGCCGAAGGAGGAGGTGTAGCCGTGCAGGAAGGTCGTGCCGCCGACCGGTCCGATCTCACCGTTGCAGAAGAAGCCGCCCACTGGGACGCCGCCCATGTGCTCCCCGAAGACGCCGGTGTCGAAGTTGGGCTCACCGTACAGGTGCTGGCCGCGCCCGAGGCAGGAGAACAGGAGCGCGCCCGAGACGTCCCCCTTGGGTGCGAGCCCCCTCTCGTAGCCGGTTAGCATGGCGTGCAGGTCCTCGGCGGAGGTCCTCGCGTCGCGCAGGTGGAAGCGGATGCGCATCCCCTCCTGCAGGCGCTCCCCGACGGCTAAGGCGCCGGTTTTGCCGTCCGCCCCTACTATGTTGCGCACCAGGAAGTCTCCGACCTTGCCGCTCTCGTTGAACTCGTCCATGAGGACGCCCAGAAACAGCGAGGTCGTGGCGAGCGTCCTTTCCTCCTCGTCGAGACCAGCGAAGAGGTCGCGCAGGGCTTCGAGGGCCGGACGGCCCTCGAGCTCCAGGAGGACATTGCCGTTGCAGCGCGTGATCTGCATCAGCTCGCCCACGGGCCGGCAGCCCTGGGCGACGACGGTATCCATGACGACGTCGCCGGTGAGGGCGACGCCCACCACCCCTTCGGAGTGGACCTTGTCGTCGAGGAAGAGGGCGTTCAGGCCCGGCGAGGTCGCGCCGCTGGCGAGGCCCCCGATCTTGGCCGAAAGCGGGAACGCGTAGTCGAGGCCGGCGAGCAGGGCCTCCGCCCCGATGCTGAAGGGATCGGCAAGCAGCACGAACTGCGGCTCTTCGGCCGGCCGGACGCCGATGAGCCCCTCCCAAGCATCCGGCGGGCCGTCGAGGTCCGGCAGGGCCGCGCCGCTGTAGTGGAAAGGTTTCACGGCAACACCCGGGAGGCGGGCGGCGACGAGGGTTACCGCAGGGGCCCTCTCGACCTCCTCGCCGCCCCCGATCACGCCGCCCGCCGAGCAGCCCAGGAGTGTCCGAGGACCCAAAGCCCCGTCCAGGACCTCGTGCAGCCGCCCGTAAAACTCGGCGAAGTGTGGCGTGACGAAAGCGAACGCCACCGTCACGGGGCCGGCACCGAGCGCCGCCCGCACACCCCCCGCGCACTCGAGCAGGGCACCCTCGAAAGAGGTACTACGCGACACCGCCGTCGCCCACTTCATGCCTGAAACCTCCGCATCTCGCCTCGCTGCTCTTTCGCCATACTCCGCACGTTATACCGCGCCGCGACGATCCGCGTAGCGAACCGCGGTGCGAGCCGCGGCCCCCAGCCGCACCCGGCGGCGGAACAAGTAGAGGAGGAGCCCGACGCCCAGGAGCGTCGGAAAGAGAAGCCCGACCCAGAAGGCGACCCCGACCCAGAAGGCGACGGCCACGATTAAGCTGTCGAGCATCCCGGGTGGGGGCGCCACCCTCCCCCACCTGTCGCGCCCGAGAGCGAGGAGGAGCGCGACGGCGACGGAGCTGGAGAGGATCCACCCGAGGTAGTTCGTAGCGGGCACGCCGTAATACGCGCCACCCTCCGGCCACACCCAGAAGCCCAGAGACGCCGCGCCCGGGTCGAGGACGCCGTCCACCAGGACGAGCAGTAATGCGGCGGAGAGGACCCAGACGGCTCGGCGGAGGAGGCTCGCTCCCTTTCGAGGCGCCGCCCGCGGCGCGGTAGCGGCAACGGCGCCGAGGACCAGCGGGGCCCACGAGAGCGGGAGGAGGTACGGGACGAGGTTAGCGACCTTCGGGCCCAGAGAGTCGCCGTAGTAGAAGGGGCCGTAGGGGAAGCCGGTCGCGACGCCGGTCGTCTCTATCGCGTAGCCGAAGCCGCTGAGGGACAGGAGGGAGACGGCCGCGTCTTTCGGTCCGAGGAAGCGCAGCAGGGCGACGAACGAGGGCAGAGCGATGAGGAGGGTCGAGACGAAGGAGCCTATGCCGGCGCCGGGGACGTCCGGGAAGCGGACGGTGAAGTAGGCGGCGCAGAAAAACAGGGCGCACGCGGCGAGGAGGAGCCGGGGGACACGGCGGAAAGGTTGCGAGAGCATGGGCGTATGCTATCTCAGGCGGGTCCCGTCGGGCTGGTCCAGGCTGGTATATTTGGGATCGTGATACTGGGGCGGCTCCTGTACATCTCGCGGCCGGTGCTCTGGATCAACACCGTCGGCCCCACCACTGTCGGGGTGTGGCTCGCGGGCGACCTGTGGCGCTGGGACGCCCTGCCGCTCCTCCTCTGGGTCACCCTGCCGTTCAACCTCCTGATCTACGGCGTCAACGACGTCTTCGACCAGGAGACCGACGCCGGGAACCCGCGCAAGGGGACGCTGGAAGGCGCCAGGATAAAGCCCGAGGAGGTTCGGCCCATCTGGGCCGCCGTCCTCCTCACGAATGCCCCGTTCCTCCCTTACTTCTTCCTCTCCCTCCCGTACGGCGCCTCGGCGTGGATGCTCCTGTACGCGGGGCTCTTCGTCTTCTACTCGGCTCCTCCCCTGCGTTTCAAGGCGCGGCCCTTTCTGGACTCCCTGAGCAACGCGGCTTACGCCTTCCCGCTCGTCTTCGTGCCGCTCGCGCTCGGGGAAGGGGTGGTCTGGCCGGCGGCTCTAGGGCTGATGGCGTGGAGCGCGGCCAAGCACACGTTCGACGCGGTCCAGGACGTGGACGAGGACCGTGAGGCGGGGATCCGGACGACGGCGGTTCGGCTCGGCACGCGTGGCGCTGTCTTCTGGAGCAGTTCCTGGTGGCTGGTCTCGACGGTGTGCTTCGCGCTCGTCAGCCCCGTCGTGGCACTGGTGAACGCAGCCTACGCCGGGGGGCTGGTCTACGCTCTGTTTCGTGAGCCGACACCGGAGAGAGGACACGCTCTGTACCGGTTCTCCATCGCCTTCCCTTACGTGGCGGGGACGGTGGCGGGGGTGCAGTTAGTCGCGGCGATCTCGCTAGGAGCTTACCCATGAGCGTCCCACGTAGGAGGGCCGTCGTCGTCGTGGGCGGCGGTATCGGCGGGCTCGCGGCGGCGGCGCTCCTGGCCCGGGCCGGACACCACGTCACGCTGCTGGAGGCGAACGCCTGGCTCGGCGGCAAGAGCCGGCGCGTCGAGGTCGCGGGGCAACGGATGGACACCGGCCCCTCGCTCGTCACCTTCCCCGGCGTCTGGAAGGAGCTGCTGCGCCGCTGGGACGAGCTCGGCGCCGGAGTCGGCGACGGTGACGCGGCGGCGGAGGAGATCGCAGACGTCCGGCTGCGGGGGCTGCCGGAGGTCGGGAGGTATTACTACCGAGGCGAGGTGTGCACGCTGCCGGTGGAGACGGGGCACCCCTGGCACGCGGCGTGGGAGCGTTTCGCCAGCATCCACGGGGGCTTGGGACCGGACGTCACACGCCTCCTTACAGC
>JADDPV010000193.1:0-1665 GCA_016781705.1 Rubrobacter sp. | reverse complement strand
AGCCGGTAACGGCGCTCTCCCGCGGACGGATCACGACGACCCGAGCGGAGTACGGGGCGGACGCGGTGGTGAGCGGGCTCGACGCGGACGTTTTGGAGGGCATCCTCCAACCCGGCAAGAAAGCTCGGCCCAAGAGGCTCTCGTGCTCGGGGGTGGCGATCTACGCGGCGCTCCGCAAGGAGTTGCCCGGGCACGTTGCCACACACGGCGTCGTTTTGCCCTCGGACTCCGGGGCGCTGTACCGGAGCCTGGAGGCCGGCGAGGAGCCAAAGGAGACGATGGCGTTCGTCAACCACTACCGGCCGGGCGAGGTCTACCCGAACGGCGGTGGCACGCTGGCGCTCCTGTTGACGGCCCCGCCGAACGGGCGTGCCTACGGGCTGGGCGACGCGTTCGTGGCGCGGGAGGTGGAGCGGGTAGGGTGTGAGATCGGGCTGCCACACCCCGTCGGGGAGTATCTAGGTGAGCACGAGATCCTGCACCCGAGGTACTTCGGCGGCTGGGGGGCTGCGGGTGGGGCGCTCTACGGGGCGGTCCGGCCCTTCTGGATGAGCGGGCCACTGCACCGTCCCCCCTACTCCGACCGCAGGCGGCCCTGGCTGTGGCGGGTCGGGGCGTCGGTGCATCCGGGCGGCGGGATACCGGCGGTGCTCGGGGGCGCCATGATCTCGACGTCCCGGCTGCTCCGCTCGTTGGGAGAATAGTGTCCGGGAAGCGGACGCCGCCCGCGGCGAAGGAAGGACGAGGCGCGTGAACCCCGGAGAAGGGCGCGAGCTTTTCGAAATACCCGACGGCGTCTGCTACCTGAACTGCGCGTACATGTCGCCGCAGCTAAGATCGGTGCGCGAGGTCGGCGAGCGGGCGCTCGCGCGAAAGTCGCAGCCGTGGGAGATAATGCCGCAAGACTTCTTCGAGGATTCGGAAGTGGCACGTGAACTGTTCGCGGAGCTCGTCGGCGGGGAGGCCGACGGGGTGGCTTTGATCCCCTCGGTGAGCTACGGGATAGCGGTCGCGGCGGCGAACGTGCCCGTCGAGAGGGGCCAGAGCATCGTCGTCCTCGCGGAGCAGTTCCCGTCGAACGTTTACACGTGGCGCGAGCTGGCGAAGCGCGAGGGCGCCGAGCTCGTGACCGTGCCGAGGCCCGCCGACCACGAATGGACGAGGGCGGTGCTGGAGCACGTGGACGAGCGGTGTGCCGTCGTGGCCGTGCCCAACTGCCACTGGACCGACGGCTCCCTCGTGGACCTGACGCGCGTCGGGGAAGGGGTGCGCAAGGTCGGGGCGGCGTTGGTGGTGGACGGGATCCAGTCGCTCGGCGCTCATCCTTTCGACGTTTCGGAGGTGCGGCCGGACTTCCTGGTGGCCTCGTCGTACAAGTGGTTGCTCGGGCCGTACGGGGTGGGGTTCATGCACGTCGGCGAGAAGTTTCGGGAGGGCGAGCCGATAGAGCACAACTGGATCAACCGCCGCGGCAGCGAGAACTTCGCGGCCCTCGTGGACTACGAGGACGCCTTCCAGCCCGGCGCGAGGCGCTACGACGTCGGCGAGCGGAGCAACTTCGCCCTCTTGCCGATGGCGAACGAGGCGCTGCGCCAGATCCTCGCCTGGGGCGTCGCGAACGTAGCGGGGTCTTTGGGCAGGCTCACGGCCCTTATCGAAGACGAG
>JADDPV010000207.1 GCA_016781705.1 Rubrobacter sp. | reverse complement strand
AAAGAGGACCATCCGTCCTACCCCCGACCGAAGGAGCTCAGGATAGCCCGAGCGAAGGATACCCGCAAGAACTGGCCACGATAAGTCGTGAGGCACTTCGACGCGGTTCGGTTCCGTCTCGGAGATGGCCCGCTCGGGCACCGTCGATACCGTACGTGGCGAAGGACCACTTACCTTCGGGGAGTCAGCCCGTGATCGCGCAAACCGACACCGCTCGTTCATCGTCACTCGCCCGTCACGACGGAGCGGACGATGTATGTATCCGCAGTTCATCCGGGCCGGCGGAGGGGTAATCCCTCCGCTGCCGTCTCTATCGCGGTCACATGCCAGCGTCCCAAATTGGTGGTAAACAAGGTGCGATGCCGGAAAGCTAGGTTGGTTGGGTGGCAGAGCAGGTGGGCCTCCTCGTCGGCTATCAGGCGCGCTTTTGTACCGTCAGGAGAGATGCGCAGCACTTGGCTAGGCTCGTAGCAGGCGACGTACAGGTTACCTTCGATGTCGAAGGCTAGGCCATCCGGCAGCACGCCGGGCAGCGAGGCTACCTCCTCGCGCTCGCCCGCGGACCCATCAGCTTCTACGGGGATACGAAACACCGAGTTGCCGAAGGTTTCTGCGACGTAGAGGTGGCGTCCATCCGGCGAGAACGCTAGGCCGTTGGCGAAGTTGATAGGTTCCTCGTACCAGAGGTCGCCCGTACCGTCGAGGTCGAAGCGGAAAAGGCCGGGACCAGGCTCCTTAAAGGCGTGGCTATCGGATACGTACAGCTTCCCGTCGGGGCCGAACGCCGGGTAGTTGCATATTTTTATCTTGCGGCCGTCGGCGCCATCCGCGAACCTCTCTAGGGCCCCGCTCTTCGCGTCGAGCCTCATTACCGCGGCGTGCTTTAAGTCGCAGACGTAGAGGTTGTCTTCGGCGTCGAAGGCCATCCCGTGCGAGAAGCCGCCAGAAGAGGCCACCTGCTCTATGGAGGAGCCGTCGGGCTCTATGCGGTAGACCTGACCTAGCTCCCCGCCGCACCACACGCTCCCGTCCTTGTGGACGGCGAGCCCCTCGGGGTGGTCGAGGCGGGGCTCGGTGAGAAGCCCGTCGAAAAAGACGCTCGCCGCGCTCGTGTCTAGAAGTGCGTCCATTTGAGTCCCTTCCTTCCTGTTGCCGTCCGAGTTCCATACCCCCCTCCAGTCTCACCAACCCCTCCCCGGTCGGAACCTCGTGGATAGTGCGAACGAACTACCCCGGTGAGCGCCGTTGGTAGGTAGCAGAGATGGCCCAAGGGGAACCGTTACGGCGTCCGTCCGGACGTTCGTGGTCTTCATCTTCCTCTTGTGCGAGGCGGGGTTTGTGGAACCTTTACTCGGGCAGGGCGACGCCGAGCGCGGCAAGCATGCCACCGTCGACCTTATACTCGCCGCCCGTCACGAAGCTCGCCCTTTCGCTCGCGAGGAAGGTGATCACCTCTGCCACCTCTTCCGGCCTGGCCACTCGCCCGATGGGGTGCATATTACCGAAGCCCTCGATTGTCTCCTCGACGCTCTTATCTCCCTTGAATAGGTCCGCCGTCCACCTTAGCATCGGGGTGTCGACCGAGGCCGGACAGACAGCGTTGACCCTTATGTTCTCCCGCGCGTGGTCCAGGGCCATCGCCCGGGTCAGGGCGTTAACGCCACCCTTGCTCGCCGTGTATGCCGCAACCCCCTTCTGCGAGGCGAAGGCCTGCACGGAGGAGAGGTTGACGATGGCCCCGCCCCCGCGCTTCCTCATCTCCGGGATGGCGTACTTCGAGGTCAGGTAGATACCCTTAAGGTTCACGTCTATGACCTCGTCCCACGTCTCCTCCTCCGTGTCAACCACGGTCCCGTAGCGCTGGACCCCGGCGCTGTTGACGAGGACGTCAACGCCACCGTAGCTCTCCGCCGCAAAATCGATCAACCTCTTTACGTCCGCAGCTACTCTCACGTCCGCCTCGAGCCCCACGACCTCGAGGGTCTCCTTGCGAAACTCCTCGATCGCCGCCCCTACCTGTTCCTTACGGTCGCTGCAGACTACTACCGAAGCGCCTCCCAGGGCCAATCTCCGCGCCGACGCCCGGCCGATGCCCAAAGCGCCTCCCGCAACGATCGCTACCTTGTCCGAAAACTCGGTCAATCTCCCTCCTCCCTGCCTTGTTTATCCTCCCTCGAGCACCTCTGCGCGCAGAGAGAAGTGTCGCTCCTCGCGGGCCCCGAGTGAGAGAGCAGTACCGTTGTCCACCGCCTCGCGCAAGCCGCTCGTCGGGTAGCTAGAGAAGGGCTCGAGCCCGATGTTGTAGTGGCGGCCGTACCAGGGATAGAACCCGGAGGCCCCGTACTCCTGCCAAAACCATAAGTAGGGCATCTGCTCTACGTCCCACACAACCCTGAGACCGAGCCCGCTTCTCGGGTTCTCCACCTCGTACCGGCCCTCGGAGAGGTCCGTGAGGTAAAGCATCTCGCTGATGGTTCCCCTCTGCGGGAGTACGCTCAGATCTAACGCTTCCCCGTTCTCTCCCTCCGCCAGTGGCCAGGCATAGTTCTTGCCACCCCTAACCCGACGGCCGTCGGGATGGTTCGGCTCGTCGTGGGGAACGACGGTCGCTCCATTAGGCAGGCGTATCCGGCAACCCTCTTCGAGGAAAGGTCGACCGAAGGTGATGTGGTGCCCCCACATGGCGCGTAGAGGTACATCGCTCTCGTTCGTGAGCGTCTCCTCGACGTACAGGCGGCTCTCCCCAGAATGGAGGCGAAGCTCTTTCTCGAGCAGGAAGGGGGTTTTCTGGGTCCTGACGGAGAATCTGACCGCGACAGCATCTTCGTCATCCTCAACTATCCGGCAGTCCCAGGGGAGATTGCTCACCTCGCCGTGCTGGCCGAACTGAGCGCCAAGGTAGGAAGAAGGGATGCCTCCGTTCGGGAAGATCTCCTGCCAGCCGCCGGGGTAGTAGTCTAGGAACGTGGCCAGAGGGTCGGGGGAGGTGGACGAGTAGGAGGTCGGGTTTCTAACGCCGCCGGCCGACAACCACACGAAGTCTACGTCTCGCGGCTTGTAATTGAACTCGATGACGTCCGTGCCTTTGTCCGCCAGCACGCCGACCCGCAGCTTCTCGTTCTCCAGGAACACTGTCCTCATGCCCTTGTATCCGTACTCGAGGATTCGAGTCCCCCAATTCCTTTGCGGCCGGTACAGGTTATCTACCATAGGCCCCCTCTACCGTCAGACGATCTTCCGCGCGGGCCCCGGCCCAACCCCACGCCGTCCTGATCTTTCGGTAGCAATACGTAGCTTGCCCATAGAACGGCAAACCGGTTCTCGCTTTAGTTGACATCGGCGTCTTTCGGGTAGCGCCCGAGGTGAAAACCGCTCCAGACTCGCTCTTTGGGGGCCCAGGGTATGCGATCACGGCGACCAATCCATTAAGCTGCAGATCGCCAGGGACGAGCAGCCGGCTTGCTCATCAGAGGTTTCCCGCGAGGACATACCCGCCGGGTCCAGCAAACAGAGATCTCCGACCGCTCATTGCTCGCGATCCTGCTCGGCTTTCGCGAAGAGCGGCCGCGCGGCGCCGGGTTCCACACTATCTCGGAGGTCTGGGCGCCTGCCTTCGGCGAAGGCGCGCTGCTCAGCCTCTAGCCACAATCCTCGCGGCGGGCTATTACCCCACGGCGGCCTGTCCATGCCTTCGTAGCGGTCGAAGACGATTGGGGGCTGCACCTGTTGCCTTGTTGCGGCGTGGAGCGCGGCCTCCTCCAGCCGATCTCCGGCGGTGAGCACGAAGTCGAAGGTGTGCGGGCCTTGGTCCGTGTGCCAGTCGCGCCCGGCGTAAACCAGAGGCTCTCCCCCACCCCAAGCCATTCTGGGACTGCGCAACAGCGTCCACTGCCATAAGGTTTCGTCCAGGCTCAGGCTGTAGGCGTCTGCCGTGATCAGCGCCAGTTGCCGTCCCTGCACGTCCACCCGCGACCATCCCTGCACCGGCCACTCCGCCGGGCCGAGAGCGCGGTCCACCTGCCCCCCGGCAAGCCCGTCGGTTCGGCGCGCGGGTGGCTCCGCCAGGTGTATCGGCATTTGCAGCAGCCTAAATCGCTCGTTGAAGTTGATCTCGATCCGTATCCGTAGCTGGGGGTCGTCGCGGTGCAACGTGAGCGTCCAGCGCACCCGCGATTCGCCGAGGGTGCCGTCTAGGCGGAGACGGGCCCTCAAAGGGCCCGTCTCCTCGACGACCCAATTGTCGCCTTTGAGGACCTCGGCCACCGGCTCGTCGAAGGTGTCCGTGTGGAAGGTCCAGGTGTCGGTCTGATCCTGGCGCAGGTGCAGCCGGATGCCACCGTCGCCGAGCACGTCTCTTCCGCCAACACTCAAGGCGCGAACACCGGAGCCGTCCAGGTCGGCGCGCAGGTGGCCGTTGGAGACATGATCGACGGAGACGTCCAGGTCCGTGGGCGTGTCGGGAGCGGGAGGGCGGTGGTCATCCCGTACCAGGATCTGGGCGTGCCCACCGGGGGGTATAGAGGCCGGGAAGATCAGGCGGTCGACGTGCGATGCTGCCTCGGGCTGGATGATTTGGAAGTCCAGCGGTTCCCCCTCGAGGTCGCTCAGCCAGCGCCCTCCCCAGGCGTCGAAGTCCAAGAAGGGCTCGTGCTCTACCATGCCCTGCCACGCGACCTCATCCGGGTTCACGACTACGATCTGCTGATGGTCGACGGGCGGTAGTGCTCTCCTGGCCCAGCGCCGGGTTGCCTCGACGTTGACCTCCTCCCCCGTGATCCTGGCCCGTCCCTGCATCGCCCGCACCGACCCCCAGGCGGCCGGTATAGAGGTCCCCGCGAGAATATCGTGGAACTCGGTGAAAAGAAGGTCGTTCCACGCCGCGTCGATGCGCGCGTGGAGCCCGCGCCTCTCCCGCTCGTCTTCGACAAACCCCCTCACGAGCCGTTCACATTGATCGAGCAGATGTTCACCGTGGCGCTGCTCCTGCTTGATGTCGTGCATCACGCTGTAGCAGCCGGGGAAGGTTCGCTGAAGCTCCTCGGTAACCACCGGAAGGTCGTCGCGCCGTTCGGCCACCGCGTCGAAGAAGGCCCGGGGGGTGCTGAAGCGCAATTCGGCGCCGGGGAAGGAATCCTTGTTGGCGAGGATGTACTCGATGTTGCCCTTGGTCGGACCGCCGCCGTGATTGCCGACGCCGTAGAAGCACATGGTGTGCCCGAGCTCGGGGTCCGCCGCTTCCAAGGCGCTCGCGACCTGACCGTACAGGTCGTGACTGCGGGTGACGTAGGCCGGCGCTATCCGGAACCCGATCACCTCCCCCCCGCCGCTCCCTCGCCACCGGAACGTCTGCGCCGGCAGCTCGACCTGGTGCGACGCCGGACGGTGGAAGACGTAGCCCTCGTAGCCATGAGCTACCAGTATGTCCGGCAGCGTCGCGGGGTGTCCGAAGGAGTCCACGTTGTAGCCCACACTCGGGCTCGTCCCGAAGCGGTCGCGGAAGTAACGCTGACCGTGGAGGATCTGACGCACGAGGCCCATGTGCGTCGGAGCGTTGACGTCCGGCTGGAGGTACTGACCACCCGTGACGTGCCACTGGCCCTCCTCGATCAGCTTTCGCACCCGCGCGAAGAGATCCGGGTCTATGCGCTCGACCTGCTCGTAGAGCCAGGCCTCCCCGCGGGTGTAGACAAACTCCGGGTACTCGTCGCAACGGTCGGCGGCGGAGCGGAATGAAGCTAGCGCCTCGTCCACGCCCGCCTGCCAGCGCCACAGCCACACGGGGTCTATGTGCGCGTTGCCTATCATGTGGACGATCAACGATTACCTCCGGATATTGCCAACACTGGGTAACGACTCGCGGGCGCGGATGCAGGGTCGATTCGGGACCTCGTCTAGCCCTTGATGGCCCCCGAGGTGAGAGCG
>JADDPV010000191.1 GCA_016781705.1 Rubrobacter sp. | reverse complement strand
TGCGGAAGGGATAACCGCTGAAAGCATCTAAGCGGGAAGCTCGCCTCGAGATGAGATCTCCCATTCCCTTTGAGGAAGTAAGACTCCCTGTAGACGACAGGGTTGATAGGCCACAGGTGTAAGCACGGCGACGTGTTCAGCCGAGTGGTACTAATAGGTCGAGGGCTTGATGGTTTGAATTTCGCTGCTATGCAGTTTTCAAAGGGCAGACGTTGCCCTTTTCTTTGGGCTTCACAACCGAATAGAAGCGCCGCTTTTTGAAAGGGTGACGATGGCGGCGGGGATACACCTCTTCCCATTCCGAACAGAGAAGTTAAGCCCGCCAGCGCCGATGGTACTGCGGGGGTGACTCCGTGGGAGAGTAGGTCGTCGCCCATTTCTTCTTATGCTTTCTACCGATATTAATTCTCCCAGATTACCCGACGATTGGAACCTTACACTTCTTGCTGCTCCGCTCGTAGACGCGGCGGAGGTGGGGACGATTACGGATTCTTCGTGGAGGCGCATCCGCGTCCCCGGACACTGGCAACTCGAAGATGCTTTCGCGGACTACGAGGGCCTGATGCTGTATCGGTGCCGGCGCGGGATGGCGCTCTCGAGGTATTGTCAAATGTTGTGTATCGGGCTCCGATCACGCGGCGACCTTCTCCTCGCTCTCTTCGACCAACTGGACCAACTCTCCATTCACGAACCTGGCCCCAGCTCTCACCAGACGGCGGAGCTGACGGGGGACCCCGAGACCTTGATCGCCGATTCGACGTTGCTGGAAGTCCTGCATCCGCGACAAGTCGGGCAGGCAGTCGGCGGGCTTCGAGGGAGCCGCTTGGATGAGGCGGGGCTCCTTCTCGGTGTACGGCGTCAAGCTGCACACATGCTGTGCGCCACCAACCGGGTGCCCGTCTCCTACGAGCTTACGCCCGCCAACGCCGCGGAGGTGAAGCTGACCACCGAGCTGCTGGCCGAGGCGAACCTCCTCCCGAGCGGCGAGGAGGATCTCGCCCGCAAGGTCTTCGGGGACCTGGCCTACCGGAGCGAGCCGCTGGAAGAGGAGCTGGCCGAGTGCGGGATCTTGCTGGTGACCGAGCGGGCCAAGCAGCGGCGGGGCGGGGTCAGGGGCAGCAGGTAGAGATCTGCTTTTCGACCCTGAAGCGGGTCTTCGGGTTGGGTGAGACCCTGGCGACGAGCCTCGTGGGGCTAGCCACCCGGATCGTGTGGCCAAGATCTGCGCCTACACACCTACGCCTTCGTGGTCAATCGGCGCCTGGACCGTCCTCAAGGCGGAATCAAGGAGTTGTCGGCTTGAACCTGGCAACATATACACCTAGTCGGAGGGACTCAAGTAGCCCAACGACGAGTGGCGCCTTGCCCGCTTGTAGAACCCTTCGATATGTACTCAAAGATCGCCACCCTGGCCGCTTACCGGGTAGGGAAGCGGTGGCGATCAACCAACTACTCCGCCTTGAGCGTCGAGACAAAGCTCTGGGCCATGGCGGCGTTGTCCAGCGCGGAGCCGGTAGTAAATGTCCCACGAGCGGTGGGAGAATTTGAGAATACGTTTCGGTCAAGTACCTGGCACATGGTGCTCACGCTGCCATCTCCTTGGCCAGGTCGTGTACGTATTCCCCACTGTAGAGCCACTGGGTTAGCGCGATGCCGTTGCTCATCCCGGAAGGGCTTTTGTAGCCCCGCATCGTTTTGTATCTCACCTTGCTCTTGCCTATCGCCCGCTCGGTGGCGTTGTGGTTGGTCCGGTCCATCTCCAAGCCGGGTCTTCTCCGGTGCAAAAGCAGCTTGCCCACTTATTCCACAGCTCCAAGGTGAGCATCCTGGGCTTACTACGGTTTGGTGGACTGATAGAGACTCGGCTTTGAAGGTTCGCTTAAAGGAGGAGAGGTGCCGAGAACCAGACCATCGTACCCGCCCGAATTTCGCCGCGAGGCCATCCGGCTGGTGCGCGCTTCGGAGGAGGATAAACCCATACCGAAAGTGGCTCGGGAGCTGGGCGTCACCGCCGAGACACTTCGCAACTGGGTCAAACAGGTGGAGATAGACGCCGGCGAACGCGAGGGGCTCACCACCGAGGAACGCGAAGAGCTCAGGTGCTTGCGCTGCGAAGTGAAGGTGCTGCGCCAAGAGAAAGAGATCCTCCGAAAAGCGACGGTGGGTTCAACCGGTGAGCGCAACAGTAGAGGCCAGTGTATCAGCAGGGGTGCGGTAGCCGAGAGTCTTGCGGGGCCGGCTGTTGAGTTTCAGCGCGATCGCGTCGAGGTCGTGTTGGCCGTAACCCCAGAGGTCGACCTTCTTCTTGGGTAAATACTGGCGCAGCAGCCTGTTGGTGTTCTCGCTGGTCCCACGCTGCCAGGGACTCTTCGGATCGCAGAAGTAGACCCTCACACCTCGGTGGCGATGGTGAACTTCTTGTGGTCGGCCATCTGCGTTCCCCGGTCCCAGGGGAGGGTGTCCATCATGGTCCTGGGCAGTTGTTGGATCTGGTCACTCAATGCCTCCACGACGCTTTCGGTGTCCTTGCCTCCCACCCGCACCAGCATTACGAACCGGGAGATGCGTTCGACCAGGGTTGCGACGTGGGTGTTGCGTGCCCCGCAGAGCAGGAGGTCCCCTTCCCAGTGTCCGGGCAGCCCCCTCTCTTCGACCTCCTCGGGTGGGCGCTCACCGATCGAAACGGCGTCCTTGATCTGTGCGCGCCGCTGTCCTGAGGTGGAGCGCATCGCGCCCGACGCATCGTCTGCCCGGAGCGCAGATGGGTAAGGAGTTCCTTTTTCAGTACTCCTGTGGCCTGGACGAACAAGGTACGGTAGATCGTCTCATGTGACACGCGCATCGCCTCATCCTCGGGGTAGTGCCTTGCAAGCCAACCGGAGATCTGCTGTGGTGAGCAGTCCTCCTTTAGCTTCTTTGCTACCACATCGCACAAGTGGTCGTTTTCGGCGAGTAGGCATCTCTTAGGCCGACGAGCTCGCTCCCCCAGGCCCGCTGCTCGTGTCGGCCTTCGCGGCCCGGTAGTTCCGCTTAGCCCGCCGTGATGGTCTACTTCCCCCCGGCTTACTGTGGAGGCAGACCGGCCCTCCAAGCGGGCAGCGCGATAGCACGCATCGAATCTCCGAGTGCAAGACCCCGGGGGGAGATCTCCTCCCTCTCGGCCAAGCTCAACGCCCACCCTGGCCTGCGTCGCGGAGGCGGAGCGATCCCGCGCCGGTGGATTTGAGTACTCCGTGGATGAAACCGGGAGGCTTCTCCAATGCCCGGGCGATGTCGCTGATGGACTTCCCGGCCTTCCACCTATCCCACAGCTCCTTCTTGGGCGCCTCGGGCAACCCCGGACGACCAAGTCTAGCCACGTCCCTACCTCCGATCCAAACAACACCGAAAACCCTAGCCCGTGTTGCACTGACCGATTGAACCCACCACCGCTTTTCGCAAGACCTCCTTCTCCTGTTTGAGGACGCGATTCTCTCGCCTGAGGTGTCCGAGTTCTTCGCGTTCCTCAGTGGTGAGGCCTTCTCGCTTGCCGGCGTCGATCTCGGTCTGCTTGACCCACTTCCTCAACGACTCGGCCGACACGCCGAGCTCGCAGGCTACCTCGGAGATCGGTCTCCCCGACGAACGGACGGGCCGGACGGCCTCTCGGCGGAATTCCGGTGGGTGTGGTTCTGTCCACGGAGGTGAAGCAAGCCCACTTAGCACCGGCGCTTCCTCGGCACTTCCGGAGGGCGGGCTTTGCGCGCCTCGTGCTGGCTGATAAAATCATATAGTCGCTCCGGCGATGCTTGGTGATCGTAGCTCAGTTGGCAGAGCATCGGGTTGTGGTCCCGAAGGTCGCGGGTTCGAGCCCCGTCGATCACCCTCCCATTTGCAGGACAAACGCGATCCCCGGCCTCCAAGCCGGGGATCGTTGACTCTAACCCGACTCTAACCCGCTAGCCGAAGGCTCCGTCGAGGCCGCCCACGGCGTCGCCGCCGATGTCCTCCAACAGGTGGGAGTAGGTGTCCATCGTCTGCACGATGCTGGCGTGTCCGAGCAACGACTGGACGATCTTCGGGTGCTCGCCCCTCTTGAACAGCGCCGTGGCGAACGTGTGTCGCAGGGAGTGGAAGGTGAACCCCTGGCCCGACAGCCCGGCCCGACCCAGCAGCGACTTGTACTCGCGGTGGTACAGGTTGTTGTGGTCCATCGGCTTGCCCAGGCGGTTGGGGAAGACGAGGTCGTGGTCGTGCCACTCGGGGGCGCGTAGCCTCTCCCCGGTCTGGCGCTCGCGGTGCTCCTTGAACGCGGCCACCGCGGTCCTGTTGAGCGGGACGGACCGGCGGCTGGCCTTGTTCTTCGGCGGACCGAAGCCTAGGCCGTCGGGGGTCACCTTGAGGGAGCGCCTCACGGACAGTTTGCCCGCATGTTCCCCGAGATCCAAATCCGCCCACTGTAGCCCGAGCAGCTCGCCCTGCCTCAGGCCGGTGTGGACTGCGACGAGGTACAAAGCCTCGTTGCGCTCGCCGCCCACGGCATCGAGCAACGCCCTGACCTGCGGGGGAGAGAAGGCTCGAGCCTCCTTCTTTTCGCGGCCGCTCCTCGGTCTCTCCCCGGCCGCCACGTTGCGCGGCACGAGCTCGTCCTTCACGGCCTGACCGAGCGCCTTTTGCAGGGTGGCGTGCACGTGGTCCACCGACTTGGGAGAAAGCTCCTTCCCCTTCTCGATGTACA
This sequence comes from Rubrobacter sp., assembly GCA_016781705.1. Classification (GTDB taxonomy): domain Bacteria; phylum Actinomycetota; class Rubrobacteria; order Rubrobacterales; family Rubrobacteraceae; genus Rubrobacter_F. The sequence continues at coordinate 1,162 of JADDPV010000191.1, read as the reverse complement.
ACCTGCGAATCTCCGCGCGGCTCAGTTCTTTGAGCCTGCGGCGCCCAAGCGTAGGTTTGAGGTGGTTGCGCACGATGCCCGCGTAGCGGACGTACGTGCTGTGCTCCATCTTGCCCTGATCGACCAGGGGATGGACGCAGTCGGTCAGCCAGGCGTCCAGATACTCTCCCGCCGTCAGGGTCCCGGCGTCGAAGATTAGGCCGTTATCGAGGTCCGCCATCGCCCGACGCAGCTTGACGGTGACCTCGGCGCGAGTCTTGCCGTAAACCGCTTTTTGCTTCGGACCCTCCGCCGTGTGCACCGTGTACCGTCCCCACCAGCGGCCGTCCTTGCGCTTCGAGATGGACCCTTCGCCGTTGCCCCGCTTCCTGCTCACCCTTCGGGAACCTCCTTAGGCGCTCTACAGCTTACAAAGCGATATATTACTATACATACTTATAAAATACCTTAGATTAAGGCAGTTATTTTGCAAGATAGAGGGATAATTACTTCAAAGAGATAGAAGAAGTCCCGGCGCGGCTGGCACCGCCCGGGACGCGGCCCATAAGGAGAAGACTTATGGACGAAAGAAGTGTAACCCGTCGTGCCCGACCCCCCGCCCTCGCCATCGTCGCCGACGAAGCGTTCTGCGCCCAGGCCGCCGCGCTCCTGTCCTGCGACGAGGAGCCCTTACGCGACGCCTTCTTGGGCGAGCCGGCCGAGGAGGTGCTGGAGATGGTCCGCTGGGCCCTCTCCCACCAGGACGAAGAGGGCTTCGACGCCGCGGAGGTGCTCACCGGCTGGGCCAAGAAGCGCCAGCGCGGGGCGTGGTCGGGGAGGCCGCGTACGTCCTCCCCCGCGAGGCGGGACCCGGACGCGAAGGTGGCCGAGGCCCTGGCCCGGTTCTGGTCGGAGAACCCGCACGAGCTCGCCGTCGTCCTTCGCAGGGTGAAGGCGAGCATGAACGGGAGCGGGGGGTCCTGAGGTGGTGGCCGCCCGTAAGCCGGAGGTGCACCACGCGGTCCCGCGCTGCCTCCTCTCCCTCCACGAGAGGGCCAACGAAGGCACGGAGCTGGACGGCGAGGGGATACAAGCCTGGCTGGAGTGGGAGTGGGAGGCGATGCGCTGGCGCGTGCCCATCGAGATCTCCAGGGACGAGCTCGGGCGCCTCGTCGAGGCCTCA
>JADDPV010000163.1 GCA_016781705.1 Rubrobacter sp. | reverse complement strand
AGCGGATACATTAGCAGATTACTCTCGAGCAGCGAGATTACCGCCCCTCGCCGCGACCTTTTTGAGGCTTCGGCAAGCTCGAACTCTGCTGCCGGCGTGATCACGCGCTCGGGGCATTGCAGCCCGGTACGCACCGTGTGTCTAACGCCGGGCTCGACGAAACCGGACTCTTCGAGCATCACCTGCGCCGCGCACAACATCTTAGCCCGTCCTCGGTGTACCCGAGCCCGAAGTAGTCGGCTAGGAGGCGGTACAGGGCCCGTCAGATCCAACAGGCCCACGCAGCGGCTACGTCCGCCCTCCTCAGGCGACAGAAGGCACACCTCCGCCCTTACTTCTCCACTGGACGGGTTTGATCAGCCGATCATCTTCAGGCCGAAAAGCACGACGCACCGACTCGACCTACAGCCGGCTCACCGCCGCCGCTAAAGCTTCCAGCTCTTCTTCGGAGTTGAACAGGTGCGTGCTCGCCCGGACGTAGGGGTAGGGCTCCGAGATGAAACGCACGACGAACTTCTCTCTTAGTAGCTTTTCCGCCGCATCTTTCGCTGCCACCCCTTCCACCTCGAAGCTCACCAGACCCGAGCGAGCGGGCCGCGGCGAGCGGAGCGTCACCCGGGGCAGCTCCGAGAGCAGGTCCATGAGGAGGTCGGCGCGGCGCCGGATCCCGGCGAAGCCCCTCTCGCCGCGCTCGCGGGCGGCGCGGGCCGCTTCGGCGAAGCCCGCCGCCAGAGCCGGGCTCATCGTCGAGGACTCGAAGCGCCCGGCGCCCCCCTTCAACTCGTAGTCGCCCCCGGCATCGAAGGCCGCCGGGTCCGGGAGGGAGAGGAAGCCGACGTTGGTGCTGCCGACCTCCAACCCCGGCCGGACGTAGAGGGCGCCCATGCCCTCGGGTCCCAGGACCCACTTGTGCCCGGTGATGGCATACAAGTCCGCGCCGGTCGCCCGCGCATCCACGGGGACGTTACCGACGCTCTGCGCGCCGTCCACGAGCGTCAGGGCGCCCCGGTCGCGGGCGAGCGCCGCTATCTCCGTCAGCGGCACCACTTCGCCCGTGGTCCAGTCCACGTGCGAGAGCGCGACCAGTCGCGTCCTGTCGGACATTGCCCCTTCGACCTTCTCGGGCGTCATCGGGGGCTCGACGAGTTTGAGGCGGACACCGAAACGCTTGTGGACGGCGTGCAGGGGGACGAGGCAGCCCGGGTGCTCGGAGCGGCACGAGACTATCTCGTCGCCGTCGCGCCAGTCGAGCGCGAAGGTCCCGAGGTTCATACCGTGCGTCGTGCTCTGGGTGAGGGCGACGTCCTCGGGAGCGACGTTCATAAGTGATGCCGCGGCCTCGCGGGCGCGGGCGTAGGCGTCGCGCTGGTGGGCGTAGAGGCCGACGCCTTCGAGGTAGGCGGGGCCGGAGAGGAGGGCGTCCGCCTCGCGCATGGCCTGTAGTGTTTCGCGTGACGGTGGGCCGCTACCGCCGGAGTTCAGATAGGTATAAGAGTTGTCGGCCAGGGCGGGGAAGGCGTCGCGGGGGAGGTCCAAGGAGTGGGTCCTTTCGGGGGTCTACATATCCACCTGTATAATAGCCGCCCGATGGAGTGGGAAGCTCTCGCCAGGGTGAACCGCCGCCGCAAGAGGCGGCAGAGGGAGCGGCGGAGGCGCGGCCGGGTGTGGAGCCTCGTCAGGGGCGTGCTCGTCGGGGCGTTCTGCGCGCTCCTCCTGTCGGCCGTGGCCGGCGTCGCCGCCTTCGCCTACACCTACAGGGCGGTCTCCGAGGACCTCCCCGAGCTCGACAGCTACAGGACAGCCGAGCTCGCCCAGACCTCCGTCGTATACGACGCCGAGGGCAACGTCGTGGACGAGCTGCACGGCGTCCAGAACCGCTTCGTCGTGGAACTGCACGAGGTGGCCCCGACCTTGCGAGATGCCGTTGTGGCCGTCGAGGACCGGCGCTTCTACGAGCACCGAGGGCTGGACTTCGGGGCTATAGGGCGCGCCGCCTGGGAGAACGCGAAGAACCTCTCCGTCCAGGAGGGCGGATCGACGATAACCCAGCAGCTCATCAAGAACACCTTCATAGCTCAGGAGGAGCGCCAGCTCCCCTCTTTCGGCCGCAAGCTGACCGAGGCGTCTTTGGCCTGGCAGTACGAAAAGGAGCACCCGAAGGAGGAGATCCTCGAAAGGTACCTCAACACCGTGTACTTCGGGGCGAACGCCTACGGCGCGGAGGCCGCCGCCAAGACGTACTACGACAAGAGGGCCGCCGACCTCACCCTCTCGGAGGCCGCGATGCTCGCCGGTATCATAAACCTACCCGGCGCCTACGACCCCTTCTCCGACCCCGGGAGCGCCAGGGCGCGCCGCGACGTCGTCCTCGACCGGATGCTGGAGAGCGGCTACATAAACGAAATGGAGCACAAGGCAGCGATCGCCGAGGATTTGGGCCTCAGCCGCGGGCGGGTCGAGTACGAGGACGACAACGAGTACTTTTTAGATGCGGTGCGCAAGGAGCTCGCCGAGGAGTACGGGGACGAGGCCGTATACGAGGGGGGGTTGAAGATCTACACGACCCTCGACCCCCGCCTGCAGGGGCTCGCGGCGAACGCGGTGGACGGCGTGGTCTCCCCGGAGCTCGGCGATCCTTCGGCGTCGCTCGTTTCGGTGGAACCCTCCACTGGAGCGGTGCGGGCGATGGTCGGCGGGTCGGACTTCGCGCAGGTGAAGTTCAACCTGGCGACGCAGGGTAGGCGCCAGCCGGGGAGCGCGTTCAAGACGTTCGTGCTCGCCGAGGCCATAAGGCAGGGCATCTCGACCGACACGAAGTACGTCTCGGAGTACCTGACGGTGCCGATGGGGCCGTTCGCGGAGCCGTACGAGGTGGCGAACTACGACTTCCACGAGCGCGGCCCGATCACGCTGAAGACCGCCACCGAGCAGTCGGACAACACGGTCTTCGTGCAGCTCGGCCTGGACCTCGGCATGGAGAACGTCGTGGACATGGCGAACAAGATGGGCATCGAGAGCGCGCTGGAGGCTTATCCCTCGACGGCGATCGGGGGACTGGGGGAGGGCGTCTCGCCCTACGAGATGGCCTCGGCCTACTCGACGCTCGCCAACGGCGGGGTCCACATGGAGCCGTACCTCATCGAGAAGGTGACGCGCGAAGAGGAGGGCGGCGAGGAGAGGACGATCCGGGAACACGAGCCCGAATCGCGCGAGGTTTTGACGCGAGACCAGGCGGCGGCGGTGACGCAGACGCTACGCGGCGTGGTCGAGCGCGGGACGGCGAGCCGCTACCGGGACCTGCTCGGCGAGGTCGGGCGGCCCTCGGCGGGCAAGACGGGCACCAGCGAGAACTTCGTGGACGCGTGGTACGTGGGCTACGTACCGCAGCTGGCGACGAGCGTGTGGGTCGGCTACCCCGAGGAGCGCGTCTCGATGGTCAACATCAACGGCCTGGAGGAGATCAACGGTGAAAACTACCCTCTAGACATCTACTCGGCCTACATGCAGACCGCCCTGGACGGCCTCCCCGTCGAGCAACTCGACACCCCGAGCGACGACCTCGAGCTCAAGGTAAAGACCTCCGGCCGCGCTTACGACGAACCCGAAAGGACCTCCCCCACAACAGGCGCAACGACGGGCGAAACCACCAGGGAGACGACCGGCGGCGGTGAGACAACGGCTCCCCGGAGCCCGCTCGCCCCCGGTAGCCCGCCGCTCGCTCCGCAGACGCCATCATCAGCGCGGCCGCCGCCGCAGTACACGACTCCGTAACACGGACACGCCGTGGGAAGGAGCTACCGGGCGATTGTCCTCAAGACCTCGGCGTGCAGCGCGTCGTTGTTGGTGGCGATGAGGCCATCGGAGTCGAGGGTCCAGGGATCTCCGGCGAGATCCGTCACGCGCCCACCGGCCTCGGAGACGAGGAGGGCGGTGGGCGCGTAGTCCCAGGCGGTGGTGCGGGTGCCCAGGCTGACGTCTATGTAGCCGGCGGCGAGCCATGCGCCCCGGATGCCCGCGCTCCCCAGGGCGCGCAGCTGCCAGGCGGCGGCGAAGACGTTGCGCAGCCCGGCGTCGCGCGGGCTCGACCCCATGCCCGTGAACGAGAGGTCCGCGCCGACGAAGGCGTCCTCGAGCCTCTCCGCGCTCGCTACGCGCAAGGGCCGCGTCTCGCCCGAAGCCGGGTCCAGGAACGCGCCGCCGCCCAAAGACGCGTGGTACACGTCGCCCAGGCGCGGAGCAGCGACCGCAGCGTGCGTCACCGCGCCGCCCTCGGCGACGGAGACGCAGGCGCAGAAGAGCGGGTTAGCTCGGGCGTAGTTGGCGGTGCCGTCGACGGGATCGAGGAGCCAGGTGCGGCCGGAGGGGGAGATGGCGCCGCCGCGCTCCTCGGATAGTATGGCGTCGTCGGGGTAGCGCACCCCTATCTCGGAGATCATGAACTCCTCGCACAGGAGATCCACCTCCGTCACGAGGTCTTTGGGGGCCTTCTCTCGAATTTCACCGGGCGCCGTGTAGTGGGAGAGCTGCAGGTCGCCGGTGCGGCGGGCAAGGTCGCGGACGAAATCGTTGAGCTGCTGCTCGGGAGATTCACCACGGGCGACGCTGGTCACTTTAGCGGAGGTACTCGCGCAGGTTCTGGGTGCGGCGTTGCTCGCGCAGGAGATTGAGGGTCTTCATCTGGATCTGCCTGACCCGCTCGCGCGTGATGTCGAACTCGCGGCCGACCTCCTCCAGGGTGCGCGGCCGGTCGTCCTTCATCCCGAACCTCAGTTCGATGATCTGGCGCTCCCGCTCGGGCAGCTCGTCCAAAGCCTCCCTCAAGTGTGCCTTCAAGAGCGCGTCGGAGACCGCCTCCGTGGGCGTAACGGCGGTCGCGTCTTCGAGGAAGTCGCCGAGCTGGGAAGAGTTCTCTTCGCCGACCGGGGTTTCGAGGCTGATGGCCCTTTGGCTGATCTCCTGCAGCCTGACGACCTCCTCGACCGGGAGCCCGAGCTCGGCCGCCATCTCCTCGTCCGTGGGCTCGCGCCCGTGGCTCTGGGTCATGCGGCGGTGGGTACGATGGAACTTGTTGACCTTCTCGACCATGTGGACCGGGATGCGGATGGTACGGCCCTTATCGGCGATGGCGCGGGTGATAGCTTGTCGGATCCACCACGTAGCGTAAGTCGAGAACTTGTAGCCCTTGGCGTGGTCGAACTTCTCGGCGGCCCGGATCAGGCCGAGGTTCCCTTCCTGAATTAGGTCCAGGAACGACACCCCGCGGTTGCGGTACTTCTTGGCGATGGAGACCACGAGCCGCAGGTTGGCCTCGACGAGCCGGTCCTTGCACCGCTTGTCGCCCCTCTCGATGCCCTTGGCGAGGCGGATCTCGTCGGCGTGCGTCAGCAGCCTGACGCGCCCTATCTCCGCGAGGTACATCCGGATGGAGTCGCCGGTCGCCACGGCGTGCGCGATCTGCACCGCCGGTGTCTCGGGTACCTCCTTGACGGCGGGGGCGGACAGGGAAGCCTCCGGCGCGACGTTGTTCGGCGGCTCGATCTCGACGAGGGGTATCGCCTCCTCCTCCAGGGCGGCGTAGAATTCCTCGACCTCGGACGCCGAGACGTCTCCTTCCTGTAACAGATCGGCGACATCTTCCACGCTCACGAAGCCCTGACTCCTGCCGCGGCTCAAGAGCTCGTCCGTCCTCTCTGTCAGCATCGAGGCGTTCTCGGTCGACATCCGTCCCCTTTCTTGTCGCTGAGTTGCCGCTTAGCTTCGCCGCAACGCTCCAACACGCCGCGGTCCCGACTCACGAGTGACCCGGCCAGAGGCCCGGTCAAAACCTGCTCGAACTTCGCTTGTTACGATCCCGTTAAAAATAACTCGGGTAGACTAACACACGCCCCCAAGACCGTCACCGCGAAATCCAGTAATTTTTCTTACAC
>JADDPV010000184.1 GCA_016781705.1 Rubrobacter sp. | reverse complement strand
ACGCCTGCGAGCGGCGCGCCGAGCGCGAGCGCGAGCGGGCCAGGGCGGACGCAGCCGAGCGCCGCGAGCGGCTCCTGGCCCACGCCTCCGTACTGCTACGGCCCTACGACGACGCCGCTCAAGTGGCGGCGGAGGCCGCCAAGGTGTGCGTGCCGGCCTTCACGGACTGGTGCTTCGTGGACGTGCTCCGCGAGAGCAGGGACCGTCGCCGCATAGAGAGGATCGCGGTGGAGCACGCCGACCCGGTCGGCGAAGGCGTCGCCGCCGATCTCGCGCGCCGCTACCCCAAGAACCCGGACCTTCCCCACCCCGCGCCCAAGGCGATCCGGACCGGGCGCCCGGAGCTGCGAGAGGTCGTCACGGACGCCTTCCTCCGCGAGATCGCCGAGGACGATAAGCACCTGCACCTGCTGAGGACGATCTCGCCTCGCTCCTACATCTGCGTCCCGCTCGCCGCCGGCGGTAGCCCGATAGGCGCCATGAGCTTCGTCTCGACCGACGCCGAGAAGACCTACGACCGCGATGACCTGCTCCTCGCCGAGGCCATCGCGCAGAACACCGCCTTCGCCATGGACACCGCCGGTGCGGCGCGGGCCGCCGGCTCGCGGCCGGTCCTCACCTACCGCCAGATAGAGGTGCTCACCCTGGTCGGGCGCAACATGACCACGTCCCAGATCGCCCGCCACCTCGCCCTCTCCGAGCCCGCCGTCAAGAAGCACCTGAAGGGCGCCAACGAGCGCCTCGGCGCCCGGTCCCGCCGGGAGGCCGTCAGCATCGCCCGCGAGCTCGGGCTCATTCCCCCCGGGTAGCCGCCCACGCCGGATCCCGCTCTCCCGCACGGATACCCCGACGGTATCCTTCGGGGTGTCCGAAAGGTATCCGAAAAGTATCTCTTGGGGGACTGTTTCGGCCCCCGCCCCATGAAAGACTGAGCCGCAAAGAAAAGCCCGGTCGAAGCGGCCCCGACGAGTTTGCCGACCTGTGGGGACCGCCTCGACCCCGACCGAAAGGGGCGAACCCTTGCGGCCCTCCAAGGATAGCCGATCGTATCGGCTGCGCAAAGACGCTACCCGGGATGCCGCGTCCCTAAGCTCGCCCCGGGACGAAGCTCCCGGCGCGTGCGACCCCGAAGACATTCCCCTCCGCGGCGGCCCCCTCCACGCCGCGACGTCCCGTCCGGGGGCGGCGGATCACCGCATTTCCTCCCCACCTCCTTGCCGCCGCCCCAGGGACCATCGATTCGCGCAGCGGCCGCGTCCTGGGGCGCGGGTGCTCAAGATCGGGGGCTCGTCGTGATGCTCAGAGGGGACTTCGATCCCGTCTACGACGCCGTGATGGCCGCCGCCGAGCACCACGACGAGTGGGCCGCGGCGACGTCGGACCCGTCCAACCTCGTCCACGGCGGCCTCGGCCTCGGCCTCCTCGCCGGCGCCCTCTACGTCGGCCGGCGGGCGCGCGTCCCCTTACGCAACCACCTCACCGGCAGCCCCGGCGAGATCGTGGCCGGCAGGCGCGCGGATAGCCGGCGCGACGCGCTGCTCGGGTGCCTCGTGGTCCAGCGGCTCGTGGACCGCATGATGCACAACCAGGTCGTCGGCCCTACGGGTCAGGGCAAGACCACCCTGCTTTTGAACCTCGCCGTTCAGGACCTCGGGCTCGGCCTGACGGTCTTCGTCATGGAGACCGGCGGCGACCTCGGCGAGCGCCTCATCCCCTACGCGAGGGCCCTCGGCCGCCCGGTCTTCAACTTCGACCTCGGCGCGCAGGACTCGTGGAAGTGGAACCCTCTGGCCGGCGACCCGGAGCGCGCCGCGGAGCAGGCCGTCTCGACCATGATGATCGCGGGCGCCTCCAACGACGACTTCTTCAAGAACTTCAACGCCGCGGTCATGCGCCGCATGGTCTTCGCCGCCCACGCCCACGGCGAGTGGAAGGGCGTAAACCCGACCCTGGGGCTGGTAGACGAGCTTCTCACCGACGAGAGGTTCATGAACGACGCCCTCGGCGTGGTCCGCGACGGGGGCGGCGGTGGCCGCAAGCGCCGGGACTACGACGAACCCGTCACCCTCAACAACCCCTGCCTGACCCCGGACACCAAGCGCTGGTTCGAGAAGCGGTGGTTCGGCATCTGGGGCCGCCGGCAGCGTTCGGAGTTCACCAGCGGCCTGCAGGCGAGCCTGGACATGGTTCTCGGCCGCCGGCTCGTGAAGAGCGCCCTGAGCCCCACGGAGGGGGAGCGCCACGTGGACATGGGCGCCGCCCTCTCTTCGGGCGGCCTGGTCCTCTTCCGCATGCCCCAGGGCCCGGTGGGTCCGGCCGCGAGCCGCGCGCTCGCGCTCTGGGTGCTGCAGCGCTTCCAGCAGGAGGTACTGGATCGGGGCAGGAGCGCCTACCCCGTGATCGCCTACCTGGACGAGGTCCACAACACCTTGGGCCACGCCAACGAGGCCGCGGCCACCGACTTCTCCTCCTGGCTCGCCCAGGCCCGTCACTTCAACACCGGCGTCTACCTCTCCTACCAGTCCTTCGAGATGCTCCCACCGGTCCTGAAGGCCGTCGTCGCCAACAACGCGCACAACAAGTTCGTCTCCGGCGGGCTCGACCCCCACGACGCGACCGAGGCCCAGGCGATGATGGGCTTCGTCGAGCAGGAGGTCACCGACGTCCGGCACACGAGGCGTCCGCTGACCCTCCACCCCTCGACCGTCTCCGTCGGCAAGAGGGAGCAGGAGAAGGCGCGCTACTCGGTGTGGGAGATCCGCGAGATCCCGCGCGGAAGCTGGCTCGTGCAGTTGGTCCGCAACGGGCGCCTCCAGGCCCCGACGCTCATGACGGCCCCCCTGGCGCCCCCGGTCCCCAGGCGGCGGACCCGCCGCGGTTGGGGCAGCCCGAGGAGAGGAGGGACGCCGACGACCCCGCAGAGCCAACCCGACGCCTAACGGCCCCAGTACCCGAAACGCACGAAAGGAGTGAGAGAGTGGAATTGCACCGCAATCCCGGCGATCCAAACCCGGACCCCCGTATCCGCTACCGGTTCAAGCGCCGTCCACCCGCCCACGACTCGTCGCGACCCAACGAGATCCCGGCCTCGCCGGTCCTCGCCGCGCCCGAGCCCCCTCTCGCCCGGGCGGAGGCCATCCTCTCCCGGGCCGCCAAGTACCTGTTCTTCGCGTTGGTCGTGACCTTGTTCGTCTACGTCTCGCTCACCCTCTTCGCGGAGCCGGCCTTCGCGCAGGCGGGTGGCCAGATCCAGGGCGCCATCGACAACGCGACCGACTGGCTCTCCGGGATCATGACCTCCCTGGGCGGTTTGGGCATGATCGCGAGCATAGGCGTGAAGGCCGTCGCCCGCACCAACGAGAACATGCATCACGCCGCCCACATGGGCATGACCGGCAGCGGGATCGCCATCGTCGCCGGCCTCTTGATCGACGACATCATCGGCCTGATGGAGAGCTTCGCCGGGGGCGGCGGGGGAGGCGGGTAGCCGGTGGCGCCGAGCCTCCGCAAGACCCGCTGCCGAGCGCACGTGCTCTTCGCCTCCGGCGTCGCGAGGGGGGCCTACGCAGCCTCTTTGCTGTGCCTCGCCTCGGCCGCCGCCAGCGAGCTCGCCTCGGCGGGCCACGGTTCCCTCGGGCTCGCTGCCGCGCCGGTCCTCGCCCTCGCGGCGCTCCCCGCCGTCCGCGGGGCGGCCGAGGCCCTCTCGCCGGAGGCCGTGGTCCCGGAGGCCCTCGGCTTCGTCGCCGGCTTCGCCGCCGTCGCCCTCCTCGGCAGCGTGCTCCCGGAGACGCTCTCGGCGTTCGTCGCGGTGGCCGGGGCGTAGAGGAGGGCCGGCTCTTGTACCGCTTCCCGATCCTCAAGGCCTTAAGCGGCGAGCAGAAGGTCTTCAAGCTCTTCGGCATCGGCCTGGACAAGCGGCAGGGCGTGATCATCGTGGCATCCATCTTCGGCTACTGGATGGCCTACAAGCAGCTCACCAAGGTCGTCCCGCTGACCACGGCGCAGGCGCTCGTCCTCTTCGGCCCGCTGTTTTTTCTGGCCCTCTTCGTCGCCTTCGTCAAGTACGACGGCCGCCACTTCGACTGGTGGATGGAAAGGAAGATCACAAACGCCATGAGACCCAAGAAGCTTCTGTGGAGGCGCTCGCGGGCCGGCAGGAAGCCTCTGAGGGACTCGGTCCAGGAGGCGCTCCCGGCGGAGAAGATCTACTGGGAGATGCTCCGGACCAGGGACGGCACCTACCTGGTCTGCCTCGAGGTCCAGCCCGTCTCGCTCTCGTTGGCCGGCGTAACCGAGCAGCAGAGGATCTGGGCCGCGGTCGCCCAGCTCTACAACCGGATCGATTTTCCAATCGTCGAGATCACCCGCTCCCGCGAAGGCAACGTCAAGACCTACGCCGGCACCCTCAAGCGCCACATCGTCGAGGAGGTGAAGCCGCACGAGCGCGACCTCGCGGACTTCGCCCGCGACCACCTCTCCTTCCTCGAGCAGATAGTCCCCCTCTACAACGTCTACGACCGCAAGGGCTACGTCATCCTGCCCTACAAGCCCGAGAACCCGGACAAGAAGGGCCGCCATAAGAAGCGCCCCAAGGTCAAGGACGCCGTGAGGCTGCAGGAGGAGGCCGAGGAGGCCTACCGGATGCTCGCCGGCCGCTACGAGGTCGTAGTCGACGCCTTCTCCAGGATCGGCGCGCGCCTCAGGCTCCTCTCGGATCTAGAGCTCCTGGAGTTCCTCAAGGGGCAGGCCAGCGGGGAGGAGGACGGGCCGCCGCCCAAGATGTGGGAGCCGGTCACCCTGGAGGTCGGCGGCTACGGCTCGCTGGCGCCGCACAAGCTGGGCAGGGTGATAAAGGCGGCCCAGAAGGTCCGCAAGGCCACCGCCAAGAAGGGCCGCAAGCCCGCGCCGCCGGCGGTCGGCATAGGGGACCTTACCCTCGCCGACAAGATCTCCCCGGACGCCGTGAGGATCCACCCCGACTACGTCCGGGTCGGCAACCGCTACCACGCGACGCTCTTTATGTACGACTGGCCGCCGGACGTCGGCTTCGGGGACCTGAGGGGCCTGCTCTCGATCCCCGGGCGCGTGAAGCTCGTCAAGTACGTAAAGCCCCTCTCTCAGGACAAGGCGGTGGGCATCCTCGGCGGCAAGGTCGCCGAGCTCACCGCGGCTGAGCACACCGCCTCCGACGGCGACGTGATAAGCGCCAACCAGCGGGCCATCGCCCGCTACTCCGCCGAGCAGGCGATGAGCGAGCTGCAGACGGGCACCCAGGGCTTCTTCGACCTCTCCTTCCTGATCCACTGCGAGGCCGAGTCCAAGGAGGCGCTGGGCTCGCTCGTGCAGAGCGTGAAGACGAAGCTGGCCGGCATAAGGGCCGACGCCAAGCTCGCCAGGGAGGAGAGCTGGGAGGGCTTCGTCTCGACGCTCCCCTTGGGCAAGAACCTGCTGTCCAGGCGCTACGCCAACTCGGGCATGCTCACCAACGCCCTGGCGTGCCTGTTCGTCTACGGGAGCTACCAGATCGACCACCCCGACGGGGTCTTGATGGGAATCGATCCCTACTCGGGCGGCCTGATCGTGCTCGACTCCCGCGAGCTCGTGAACCCGCACATGGTCGTCCTCGGGACCTCGGGCGGCGGCAAGACCGTCACCGTGAAGGCCCTCTCGACGCGCCTGAGGATGCGCGGCCACCGGGTGGTGGTGATCGACCCGGAGGGCAACTCCGGCTACGGCCGGGTCGCCCGCGCCATAAACGGCCAGTACGTCGTCTTCGGGGTGGGCAGCCCCCACAAGTTCAACCCGTGCGACCTCGGCAAGAACTACATGAACATAAGCCTGCTCGCCAGCGCGAGCGACGCCGAGGACGAGGATCCCGAAGAGGTCCGCCGGCGCGCGCTGGCGGGCGCTTTAGACGGCAAGATCCTCATGCTCACCCGCCAGATCGACCTCATGA
>JADDPV010000196.1 GCA_016781705.1 Rubrobacter sp. | reverse complement strand
GCGGTCCTCAGACTACGTGGACCGAGGACACAAACAAGGTAGGGAGTATTAGCCGTGCCTTGCGAGCTGTGCGGAGAAGGCGACACGTGGATCAAGACCTGCCTCACCCCTTCCGGTTCCCGCCTGACGGTGTGCGACGAATGCTACGGCGAGCACGCATCCGAGCTAAGGATCGTACCCGGAGATTGGGTGGTAGCGGCCCGCTGCGACCACTGCTGGCGTTACGGCAACCCCAGGGAGTTCGTAGAGGCCAAGCCCGGCGGCAGGAAGGACGCCTACTCGGGGACGTGACCAGAGTGCACCGGAAAAGAGACGAGGTAAGGATGCGGCTTGGTGGTGCGTTCACCACTTCACCGGAGTAAGTCATCACCGGCGCCTGCCTCACCTCCGGCCCCACCCCTAAGAGGACGCCCAAGGCTGACCGTCGTACTTCTCGACGAGCTGGTCTATGGTCTTGCAATCCGGGTCTTCGGAAATTACCTCCCCCACCATCTTGTCGAGGGCATCGTCGAGGATCTCGTGGGCCTCTTGAGCATAGTAGCGCATACGTTCGTCCTGGTAGAGCGCGTCGTGTACGATGGTGTTTCGGAGCATCTGCAGGAGACGCACCTTCACGGTCTGGAGGTCGCGCAGCCGCTCCACGTGGGCAGCTATGGGCTCCGCGTCCGCCCTGAGGGACTCCAATATTCCGAGCAACATCGAAGCGCTCCCTCGGGCCTCTTCGTGATCTTTCGGCATGCGGTCGAGCAGCACCCGGACCTTGTCGGGGTCGAGCAGCACCCGTTCGTCCTCGTCCCAGTTGCGGAGGCGCCCATCCGATTCGGCTATCTCCCGCAGCCTAGCGTCCTCCCTGAGGGTCTTATGCAGCCTATTGAAGGTCATGTTCAGTTGAACGAGCGGGCGGCCGATGTCCCTCCAGGTCTTGTTCAGCCTCGGTGCCAGGCGGGCGACCGCGTCGCTTCCCTCCCCGCGGGCGAAGATGTGCTCCATCCCGACGTAGTGTAGGACGAAGCGCTTGGCCGGGTCCGCGTCGAAGCGGGCCTCCCGCAGCCAGTGCACGGCCCGCACGAACCTATCCTGCAGCTGCGTGAGTTCGCGGGGATTCCCAACGGCCTTGGCGAGAAGTGCCGCGTAGGCGCGCGCGATACCCGGCAGGTCAAGGTCGGCGGCCCCCTGCTCGCCGTGGAAAGGCACTTCCCGCTCGTAGTTAAAGCCTCCCCATTCCTCGGAGAGGTTCACGACGTACTCCCAGTCCATCACACTGGGGTTGAAGTCCGGACGGAGGGAATTGCCCGAGAGCCCGAAGGAGTAGCAGTCCAGGCCCGCGATCAGGCGCTGGCGGGCCGACCTCACCGCCTCCGTGGACGTGTCGGCCGAGACCCGCACGGCGGCGTGGCAGACACCAAATGGATCCCCTGGCGCGGTGGATACCTCGCGGCCCTCGCCGTAGTCGAAATGCTCAGGATCGTAGAAGGTCACATCGGCCATTCGCCAGCTCATGCCGTCGGGCCTGATGCCCTCCACGCGGAACACGACGAGGTAGTCGCCCCGGGCGCCGCCGAACCGCGACATCGCCTCCGCCACGGCCCTCTCGACCACGCGTGCCTCGCCTATCGCTTCCCAGGGTATCGTGGACGACCAAGATGCCCAGGCGGCGTGGTTACGGCGCCAGGTCGTCCAGAACCGGTCCCTGGCCATCGCGTACCCCAGCGAATTCTCCGTGGGGAGTGCCCGCAGGTATCCTTCGAGGCCGGGGTCCAGTCCGGCCAGCACCTCGCCCGCCTCGCGGTGGAGCCTCCGGCGCGCGGCCCAGGCGGCACACAGCGCTTCCGCGTTGTTGCCATCTCCGGCGGCATCGGACCCTGGCGACCCAGGTGATCCCACCTCCTCCGCGAGGAGCCCGGTAAGCCTCTCCCCTAGCCGCCCGGACGTCTCCGCCACGAGTTCGGGGTTGGCCCGCGCGTAGCCCTCAGCGCAAGCCTCCGACAGGGCGAAGGGCAGCGCTTCGGAGAGGGCGAAGGCCGAACGCGTCGCGGTCGGGGGGAACGATTCGGGGTCTTCCTCGGACCTCTCGGGCCACCTCGACACGCCGAGCTCGCCCAGCGCGCGCTCCATTGTCTCCGCAGCCTCTCCGAGGAGCTGGTCGGTCCCGCGACCGTCGCCCTTAGCCACCGCCCGGAACCTCTCCAGAAACCAGAACGCCGCGTAGCGCACGACGACCTCCCGCGCCATCCGCTCCTGCGCCGCGCGGTCTTCCGCCAAGCGGGCGACCGCCTCCCCCAACCCCGCGTCCGACGCCTCCGGACCCTGCGCGTGGCCATCCAACTCGGCGGTCCACAACCGCTTCGCCAGCGCGATCAGCCGGTAGGTCGAGCGTCGCCACCCCTCGCCGCCGAACATCGCGAAGAGATCGCCGTTTCCCCTTCCACCCCTTTGGCCGTCCTCGCTCCCGTCTCCGCCCCTCGCAACGGCCGCCCGGACCGCCCGCTCTTCGAGGGCCTCGAGATGACCCGCTATCTCCGTGTTCCGGCGCAGTCGATCGGAGTGCGCTTCCAGGAGAGCGAGGTCGACCGCCCGCGCGAACGACCTCTTCAACAGCTTCTTCATTTGAGGCTCGTGGAAGCGGCCGACATTGCGGCAGGCTAGGACCACCGCCCCGCCCCGCAGCACCGTACCGTCCGCCGCCTCGCCCGCACCCAGCTCTGCGGCGATCGCCCGACGCGCCAGGTCCTCGGACAGGACGGCCTGCAGCGCGCGGAGCGCTTTCAGCGCCTCCGAGTCGTCCACAATGTCCTCGGCTAGGAGCTTCTCCAGTTGCGCAACCTTTTCGGGCGCCTCCCAGCGGAGCAGCGCGATCACCGGGTCGCCGCGGAGAGCGTCGCGCAGGAGGCGCACCGCGACGTCGGCGTCTCGCCCGGTCTCACCCCTTAGCTCGACCTTGTCTTCTTCGTCGTCGTGATAGGCCTTGAGTGCGCCTATCGCGGGCCACAGAAGGTTGGGCAGGTACTCGGCGCCCAGGGCCACCTCTTTCGGGCTCTTGAAGATCTCTTCCCAGAAGCGGTTCAATCGAACAAAGACGTCTGGGTCTACGACGGCCACGCTCTTCTCCTCGGTCTCACACGCTCACAGGACGCCTTAGCGTTCCGACTAAAACTTGCCACAAACCCCGGCTGCAGCGACGGTGGCACGGCCGATGATAACCCGCCCGGCTGAAGGGACGTCAGGAGGATCCGTCGGTCCGGGAGAGGTGGTGGCGCGACAGGTCCACTCCGCCTGGGAGCACCCACCCGCTTTCGGTCTCCCCGGAGAGCTCTCCCGCCACCCGCTTCAGCTGTGCCTCAGCACCCCCCATGAAGAACCGTTCGCATTGCGCGGCGATCATGACGTTCGTGGTCTGAACCTCCGCATCATCGAACTGAATGTACCGGCCACTCAGTTCCTCGTGGCCGGCTATCAGCAGGCTGCGTCCGCTCAGGGGTATCCAGCTCTCGTACCCCGGCGGGATAATCTCTGCCCCCTCCCACGCGCGCGGGTCTTGAGCCCCTGCCCGCGCGACCAGCGCGTACGGATCGTCGGCGGTGATGAAGCGGCAACCCTCGGGCGCCCGGGCCACCGTCAAAGGTCCCAGCGTGAGCTGGGTTCCCAGCTCGTATGCCCCCTGGAGCATCTGCTCTAGGCGGGCGTTCGGCCCCGGTCGATGCTCGACCCCTTGCTCCCGGATGTGCTCGTAGACCGTCCGGGCCATCTGTGGCAGCCCCGCTTCTTCGTAGCCCGCCCGCCTCAGCAGAGCTTCCACACCCTCGACGCTCGGGGCTAGCATCTCCTTCGCCGTTTCCGGGTCCGAGAACGCCTCGTTGAACTCGGACGACTGCCTCTCGAACGCCGTGGTGCGGTATTTCAGAAGGGCCACGAACATCGCCAGCGCGTACCGCTCCCTGAGCTCGAGCGCGCCGCCTGCATCGAGCTTCTTGATCACCGGCGCGGCCTGGCTCTCGACCACACCCAGCCTCTTCTCGACCTCCACGTAGTCCAACTCGCCGTCAGAGCCTTGCACGGCGTAGAAGCCTTTCTTGAAGGCCACAGCCTTGGGCCGCGACTTACGGCACTCGCCCTTCTCGCGGTCGTATACCCAGAGGCCGTCCGTGGGGCAAAACCCCTTCAAATAGAACTGCGGCAGGTAGTGGTGTCTCTTCGGCACGCTCACGTCTCGCTGATTATAGGGCCTCGGCGCCGCGCGGCCAGCCTGCCAACACCTCCCTTCGGGGGTCTACCCAGTCCCCGCCGTCCCGTAAAGTATCCTTTCGGGACTCTTGCGTCCCGTCGGCCCCGGCTACGGCGCGAGCGGCTTTGAGGACGACCCGGTTTGTTAGAAGAGGCCTGGCCGTCCAGACCTTGATGTGTAGAGAAGCCGCATTGCGCCGCTGCCTCGGGTTCTAGGCCCTCGGGCCGTCGAGGACTTGGTCAGCGGCTTGAAGGACGTGTAAGGGGGGCTTCGAGGAGCTCTGGAACATCTTCGCTCGGGGTTGGCAGAGAAACCTCTCTAGAAACCCGGAACTGGGTAGGGCTAATGTTCCGCCGGTGTGTCCGGGTTTAGAAGACCGAACGCCGAGTAGGTCCCCTAACGTAGCTGGTCGGCTTTCCTTAGGCAAGCGCCTTCTGCATATCGATAGCGTCGGGTATGGTTAAGAAGACCCGACCAAGGTGGAGGTCTCGTTAACCTCGAGAGAACCTGCTACCCCCGGATACAGGAGTTTAGAAGGCCCAGCTACGGCCAAGGTCTCCTAAAACCTTGATGGTTTCATTCCGCCGCAACCCCACCCTTAGGCCCGGCGGAACGAACCAGCCGGGGGTGGGCAGGAGTCAAGGACCCCGGTCTGCTACTACAGAACGCAGTTTACGAAGCCCCTTGCGCCGTCGCCGTAGGAGATCAGGTAGTCATCAACAGAGCTAGCGTACAGCGAGTCCGGCCTCGGGCTGCCGTTTCCGGAGACAGCGTTTAGTGCGACCGCGTAAAGGGGAAAGGACGCAATGGGCAGAGTGAGCGGCTCGGAAGGGGTGGCTAATGCAGGGCGGGGACGATCGCTCGGTCGGAGAGATCCTCGCGGACCTTTCCCAACAGACCGCCGAGCTGGTGCGCCGGGAGATGCGGCTGGCCGAGGCGGAAATGACCCAGAAAGCCTACCGGGCCGGCAAGAACGCCGGTTTTCTGGCTGCTGGTGGAGCGCTCGCCTACGCGGGCCTGTTGGCTGTCGTGGCTGGGATGATAATGCTTTTCGGGAGGAGCCGCCGTCCGTGGTTCTCGGCCTTTGTGGTCGGGCTCTCGGTAGCTGGCGCGGGTTCCCTCCTCGCTCTTAAGGGCCTCGACGCTCTGAGGCAGGAGGGGGTGGTCCCGCAGGAGACCGTCGAGACGCTGGAGGAGAACAGGGAATGGTTGAGGGATCAGGCAGACCGGACGAGCTAAGGCGCGATCCACAAGGCGAAAGCGTTGGAGAACCGGCGCCTGCCGCGAGCGAGGAGCTAAGGGAGCGAGCCAGGAGTGGCGACGAGGTGGCGGCGGCCCGGGCAGAGGTCGAGCAGGCCCGGGCCGAGATGACGGAGACGGCCGACACCCTCCAAGAGAAGCTCCAGCCCGAAAATCTCGAGGAGCAGGCCAAGGCCCGGGCGACGGATGCGGCCCGCGCTAGGGGCCAGCGGCTTCTTGAAGCCATAAGGCAGAATCCCATGCCAGTGGCGGTAGCGGGGGGATTGGTGGGCCTGCTGCTCGCGTGGCGGCTCAGGGGGCGAGACTCATCAACCGTGGTCTTCGATCTCAGAACAGGCAAAACCCGATAGCTACCAGGGAGACCAGGTCCTGTGGGGTGGCCAAGAGCAGCAGTTCACTCGTAACGCTGCTCCATTGATCCGGCCGCACCTTCATATACTGCAACACCACGAGATGAAGATCTCTTCCAGTGGCCGGGCGGGGCTATCTA
>JADDPV010000068.1 GCA_016781705.1 Rubrobacter sp. | reverse complement strand
AACCGCCGGTCTCCGCGCAACGCTACATATCGCGTGGAGACCGGCTCGGTGTGTTCCCGCGCTACTCGACGGGTTGGCTCTTCGCTCCCTTGCGGCGAGCGAAGAGGAAGGCGATGGCGGTGAAGAGGAGGGCGGCGACGAGGGCGATGGTGACGTGCAAGCCCTCTGTGGCGTGCGAGACGTACTCCCCTATCGTCGACCTGTCGTCGAACATCATCTCCACGGCCACGTAGACCAGCAGGCCTGCACCGATGTAGATGAGGATAGGGAACCGGTTCATGATGTAGCTCAGGATCGAGGCGCCGAAGATCACCAGCGGGATCGTGAGCGCGATGCCGATTGCCACCAACGCCACGCTGCCGCCGGAGACGCCTACCAGGGCGATGACGTTGTCCAACGACATCACGACATCGGCCACCATGATGATCCCGATGGCGTTCCACAGCCCCGAGCCGGCCTTGACGTCCCTCTCCTCGTCCTCCTCTGCGACGACCTGCCAAGCGATCCAGATCAGGGCCAGCCCTCCGATTATCTGGAGGTACGGCAAACTTATCAGGAAGGAGATGATGGTGACGAAGATGAGGCGCAACCCCACGGCGCCCGCCACCCCGATCAAGATGGCCCGTCGGCGCACCGACTCGTCCAGGCTGCGCACAGCGAGCGCGATGACGACCGCGTTGTCCCCGGAGAGTATGAGGTCTATGAGCAAGACCCCAAGGAACCTGCCCAGCATCTCCGCCGTAAAGAAATCTGCAAAGAAATCCGCCAACGCGTTCCCCCAGTTTCCCCTGGCGCCACCGCGCCGAGGCTTCGGCTACTACAAACGAACCACGCGATTATACCCGCGAGAGGGACCGCCTATTTTCCCGCCAGCCCCAACGGAACTTTACTACGCGCCGCCCGCCGAAAAGTTGCGCGCCGCTGCCACGCCGCTATGAGAACAGGTCTATAAGCTGCAGGTTCTCGAACTCGGCGGCCAGGGTGGGGGAGAGTTGGGCGCGGTCGCGGGTCTCGCCCATGCTGGAGGCGACCTCCAGGAACGCGCGCACGGCGCCGGTGAGTGGGACGTCGCGGCGTCTGAGGGCGACGATGGGGCGGCGTATCTCGGGGCTGTCTTCCACCTCGATCAGGCTCAGATGACCCGCCGCCACGCTCCTCACGATCGCCGTCCTGGGCAGGAAAGCCACCCCCAGACGATGCTCGACCATCCTCTTGGCCGCCTCGATGTTGTCGACCTCTAGCGTCCTGAGCTCCCGGATGCCCGCGTTCCTGAACAGCTCCCGCGTCAGCTCGTAGTAGCTCGAAGCGTGGTCGAACATGATGAGCTGCTCCTGCCCGACCTCCGAAAGGTCCGCCGATCCCTCGCTCGTGAACCGGTGCTGCGGGTCCACGACCAGCACGATCTCGTCCTCGTACAACCCCACGCCCTCGACCTCCGGGTGCCCGACTTCCCGGGAGAGCCCGAGCTGCACCTCCTCGTGCAACACCATTTTCAAGACGTCCTCCGAGTGACCCGTCCTCACCGAGACCGATACGTTCGGGTGCGCCGCCACGAACCGCTCCAGAATCGCCGGCAACGCATACGTGCTGACCCCGGGTGAAGTCCCCAACACCAGCCGTCCCCCCGAAGCCCCGCGCACCTCCCCCAGCCGCTGCTTCCCCTCCTCCAGAGCCCCCACGCACCGCTCCGCGAACGACACGAACTCGCGCCCCGCCTCCGTCAGGCGCATCCCCCGACTCGTCCTCACGAAGAGCTGGTCCCCGACCTCCTTCTCTAGAGCCTTGATCCTGGCCGTCAAGGTCGGCTGCGTCAGATACATCTCCTCCGCCGCCCGGCTCACGTTCCCCAACCGCGCCACCGCCAGAAAACACTCGATCCTTCCCAGCACACCGACTCCCTCCGGTCGTTAGCTCTCGGCTAATCGGCACCTCAGCTTGTCAGCCTCCGCATTACGGACTGCGCACCGTCAGCGTTTGGCGCGGAGGCCGACCGCGATGGGGAGGCTTCCGCCGAACGATGTGTTAGATGCGAGGAGCAATGAACCACGCCCTCCTTGCTGGCAGGCTGACCAGATATAGGGTTTCTCTATAACCATAATCAAAGCAAATGATTGGACTAATAGCAAGTCTCTTGTTACCGTTAGCGCGGCTTCAAACGGAGGCACGTAGTCGGGACGAAAGGGGATGACGATGATCCCGATTCAGTATAGGCTGGCGGAGACGGAGGAGATCCTGGAGAGGCGTCACGAGACGGAGGCGCCGGACATAGGGTCGACGGTCCAGATCGGTTTCGGTCGCTACGACGTTCTTTTCCGGTGGCGGTGCGTGCCGACGAGCTGCATCGTGTATGTGCGGCCGGCCTCCGAGAGGTTGTCAGGGATGGCGGCGCGCGCGGCGTAACCCTCTAAGGGGAGCCCTCCGAGCGCGCGGACGTGCGGCTTGCTAAAGTGGCCTGCGATTTTGGCTTAACGTAGGGCCGCGGTAGCGGCGGTCGTAAGAGCGAGAGAAGAGGAGCTTACGCGCATGGCCGAAGGAACGACGCAGCGGTACGCGGAGGGCGTCGAGTTTACGTCGCCCATCCCGGACGATTTCGCCGACATTCTCACGCCCGAGGCGGTGGCGTTCGTGGCGAAGCTCTCGCGCGAGTTCGCGCCCCGCGTGGACGAACTTCTCCAGAAGCGCGCCGAGCGCCAGGAGAGGATAGACGCCGGCGAGATGCCCGACTTCCTGCCCGAGACGCGCGAGGTGCGCGAAGGCGACTGGAAGATCGCGCCGATCCCGGACGACCTGCAGGACCGGCGCGTCGAGCTCACCGGCCCGCCGGATCGCAAGATGACCATTAACGCCCTCAACTCCGGGGCGAGTTGCTGGATGGCCGACTTCGAGGACGCCAACTGCCCGACGTGGCGCAACATGCTCGAGAGCCAGCAGAACATGCGCGAGGCGATAGCGCGCACCATCACCTTCGACGACCCCAAGACTGGCAAGCACTACGAGCTCAACGACGAGGTGGCCGTAATACTCGCCCGCCCGCGCGGCTGGCACCTCTTCGAGAAGCACATGATCGTGGACGGCCGGCAGGTGCCGGGCGGCCTCTTCGACTTCGGCCTGTACTTCTTCTACAATGCCAAGCCGCTCATAGACATGGGCTCAGGGCCGTACTTCTACCTGCCGAAGATGGAGAGCCACCTGGAGGCGAGGCTCTGGAACGACGTCTTCAACCTCGCGCAGGACGAGCTAGGGATACCGCGCGGTACCATCAGGGCGACGGTCTTGATCGAGACGATTTTGGCGACGTTCGAGATGGACGAGATCCTCTACGAGCTGCGCGAGCATTCGGCGGGCCTGAACTGCGGCCGGTGGGACTACATCTTCTCCTACATAAAGAAGTTCCGCAACAAGGACCTCCTCCTCCCCGACCGCAACCAGGTCACCATGACCGTCCCGTTCATGCGCGCCTACTCGCTGCTGTGCATCAAGACGTGTCACAAGAGGGGGGCGCACGCGATGGGGGGGATGGCGGCCCAGATCCCGCGCAGCGACGACCCGGAGTGGACGCAGTTCGCCAACAACAAGGTGCGCGAGGACAAGGAGCGCGAGGCCAGGGACGGCCACGACGGCACCTGGGTAGCCCACCCCGGCATGGTCCCTCTCGCCAAAGGGATCTTCGACGAGCACATGCCGCGGGCTAACCAGATCGACAAACAGCGCGACGACGTCAGCCCGTCCGCCCAGGAGTTGCTCGAAAAGCCCGAGGGCGACATCACGATGCAGGGCTTCCGCAACAACGTGAGCGTGGGCATCCAGTACCTTGGGGCGTGGCTCGCGGGGCGCGGCGCGGTGCCGGTGTTCAACCTAATGGAGGACACGGCGACCGCCGAGATCAGCCGCGCCCAGGTGTGGCAGTGGATCCACAACAAAGGCGGCGTCCTGAACGACGGCACCGAGGTTACCGAAGACCTCTTCCACACGGTCATGGCCGAGGAGCTCGAAAAGATAAAGAACGACATCGTCGGCCCCGAACGCTTCGAACGGGACGAGTTCGGCAAGGCCGCCGAGCTCTTCGCCCGCATCTCCACCGACGACAACTTCGTCGAGTTCCTCACCCTGCCCGGCTACGAGTACCTGGACTAGAAGGAGCCACCGTAACCAACCCCGCGATCAACTACACGACGAGGAGGCCCGGTGGCTACATACCACGGTCGCCGGCCCCCGTCCTCCTGCCCCGGAGCGTCGGTCACGTATCCACGCCCCGAGGAACACGCTGGAGGACATGAGCAAGCATCTTGAACACATAAATGCTCACATATATGCTGTTCCTATATACTAAAGGGGCGGCGAAGTTTTCGAGAGGAGAGGGTTCATGCAGAACGGGAATCAGGCGGCGGCGATAGCGGAGGGCTGGAGCGGCCCGCGCTGGGAGGGCGTGCAGAGGCCCTACACGGCGGATGACGTGGCGCGCCTTAGGGGTTCGATCACCATCGAGTACACGCTGGCGCGGTTGGGGGCCGAGCGGTTGTGGAAGTTAATGAACGAGAGGCCCTACGTGCATGCGCTCGGGGCCTTGACGGGCAACCAGGCCGTGCAGCAGGTCAAGGCGGGGCTGGAGGCGATCTACCTCAGCGGCTGGCAGGTGGCGGCGGACGCCAACCTGGCGGGGCAGATGTACCCGGACCAGAGCCTGTACCCCGCCAACTCCGTGCCGCACGTCGTCAAGAGGATCAACCAGGCGCTGCAGCGCGCCGACCAGATCCACCACGCTGAGAGCAGCAACGGTGTTCACTGGTTCGCCCCCATCGTCGCGGACGCCGAGGCGGGCTTCGGCGGGGCGCTCAACGTCTTCGAGTTGATGAAGGCCATGATCGAAGCTGGGGCGGCGGGCGTTCACTTCGAGGACCAGCTCTCCTCGGAGAAGAAGTGCGGCCACATGGGCGGCAAGGTGCTCTTGCCGACCGCTCAGGGCATCCGCAACCTCATCTCGGCACGCCTGGCGGCGGACGTGATGGGCGTGCCGACCGTCATCGTCGCTCGTACCGACGCCGACGCGGCGAACCTCATCACGAGCGACGTCGACCCGGTCGACCAGCCATTCCTCACCGGGGAGCGCACGGTCGAGGGCTTCTACCGGACGAACCCCGGCATCGACCAGGCCATCGCCCGCGGGCTCGCCTACGCGCCGTTCGCGGACGTGGTGTGGTGCGAGACCTCCAAGCCAGACCTCGAGCAGGCGAAGACGTTCGCTGAGGCGATACACGCGAAGTATCCTGGCAAGCTCCTCGCGTACAACTGCTCGCCGTCGTTCAACTGGAAGCTGAACCTCGCCGACGAGGACATCCGCACGTTCCAGGACCAGCTCGGGGAGATGGGCTACAAGTTCCAGTTCGTCACCCTCGCCGGGTTCCACGCCCTCAATCACTCCATGTTCGAGCTTGCCCACGATTACCGCCAACGCGGCATGGCCGCCTACTCCGAGCTGCAGCAGCGTGAGTTCGCCAGCGAGCAGGACGGCTACACGGCGACCAAGCACCAGCGCGAGGTCGGCGCGGGCTACTTCGACGACGTGACCCAGGTCGTCTCCGGCGGCGTCTCCTCCACCACCGCCCTCACCGGCTCGACCGAGGAGCAGCAGTTCAACCAGTACAACGATGCGGACGACGATCCACGCACGGAGCTGGAGAACGCGGCGGAGAACGAGCAGTTCGTGAAGTAACTATAGTCAACATTTCAACCGGTCAGTCTAGAAAGGGGCGGGGAACCGCCCCTTTCGATCGGCAGCGGCAGTTGCTCGGCGAACCTCTCCTCCGCCCGGTCCCTGTAGCCCTTCATCATCCGTGCTGCCCCCAGAAGAACGGCCGCAGTAAGCGAGAGCCTATACTTCTGTGCGGCGCAGGATTGCTGTTGCCCTGTGCGTTGAGCCAGGCGAACAACGTCAAGGCCAGCTAATGTACGATCAGGCGACCTGCTGAGGAATTGA
>JADDPV010000121.1 GCA_016781705.1 Rubrobacter sp. | reverse complement strand
CCCGAGGGGACTTGAACCCCTGACCTCCGCCATGCGAGGGCGGCGCTCTCCCGACTGAGCTACGGGCCCTTGTAAGCCGTCGGCCAGCGGCCTGCGGCAATCAGCAATTGTAGCCGAAGTGCGGCGTCTGACAAGCCTCAGCCCGGAGTCCTTGCCGGGTGCGAGCCAGTGTGAAGGCCACCGGGTCGGTTTACCAGAGACCCGCGCGGAGGGCACGATGGTTGGGGGTATCCTGCCGGGCTTCGGAAGCGGCGATCCGGGGTACGTATAGCGCGTGCCGCAAGCGCCGGATCACCACGACGTATACGAGGCCGCGCGTATCCTGGGCCTCTCTCCCGCGCGCGTCCGACAGATGCTCCGCTCCGGTGAGCTCGAAGGAGAGAGGGCCGAGGGGCACGCGAAGGGGGTCCCTGGTCCGTGGAGGGTCAGGGCGAGTTCCGTGCGCGCCATGCGTGCCAGCCAGGAAGATACGGAGCGCGGAGAACCCCGGGATGCGGGGGAGGACGCCGTCGAGACCGTGGCGTTGGGAGAGGATCTCGCCGGACAATCCGCGACGCGGGACGATCCCGGCCGCAGCGATACCGGGGGCACGCCCTCCGAGGCCGCGGAGTTGCTCTCCGAGAGCGTGCGGGGACTCATGGAGAAGGTCGAGGCGCTCAAGTGGGAACTGCAACAACTCGAGGGCCGCCTGGAGTTCTCCGAGATCCAGGAGTTCGCCGTGCAGGCGAGCCTCAGACGCGAGAGGGAGCGGGCCGAGCGCGAGCGCGAGAGGGCCGACGCGCTGCAGGCCGAGCTTGAAGCCGAGCGCCGCGGCCGGAGGGGCGGGGGGCGGCGAGGCCCAAGGCAGGGGTCGGCCGGGGGTTAGCGTCCCGGGGTGAGGCGTGCCGAGCAAACGCGAGATCAGACGCGCGCTGGAGTACGCGGGGTGGGAGGTCAGGTGGTCAGCCTCGACCGGAGACGACCCCGAGGCGATAGTCGGAGGCTACGGTCCCTACCGGCTGGTCGTCCGCTTCGACCCCGACCGCGGGGAGCCAACGAGCGTGCTGACCCACCGCGCCGGCTCCCAGGGGGTCTTCGCGGAGAGGTGGAAGGGCGTGGAGCTCTTGCCAGCCCCCGAGGAGGTCATCCGGCGGCTATCCAGGCGGGACATCTCACGGCGTCCCCCCGAAGATAGCGCCTGACGCCACACCCGGCTCTCGTCCGGTTGGGACGCTAACGATCATGTAACGATCCAAGGGGCAAAACCGAGGATCCAAGAGGATACTCTACCCCGAACCGGGCTCAATCCTGCTCGAGGTACCTGCGCAGTGCCCTGGCGTAGGCGGGGGGCACCCCCCGCTTCCTGGCCCAGTCTTCGGGTGTGATCCCCAGCCTGGCGCCGCGGCGAAGCTGGTGCAGATCGTCGTCCAGGCTGCCCTCGCGCCCGCTGGCCACGAACTCCTGGCGCAGGGCCTCGAGATCCTCCCGCGCCAACCGCCTGCGACGGCCTCCCACGCGTCCTCCTCTCGCCGAAAGAGACGGGGCCACCCCAAGCTTAACTGCGCCCCGCGCCATCGGCAACATTCACCGCACCTCGAGGAGCAAGTACCCGCACCCCGCGCGCCACCTTACGCCGCCCCACCGGGTGGGGATACCCTATCGAACCGGCGGTCTCTGCCTCGGCCGGAGCAAACCGTGCCGCCGCCCACAGCGACTCGAGTATCCCCGGCAACGCGCCTGGTCTCCCCGGTGCGATGCGGCCAGCGCTCCCCTAAGGATCAGGCCTCGATACCCTCGGAGGCGCAATCCCCCCGCGGCGAGACCCGGTCCCAGAATCCCCCGAGGGTCTCGAGCTCCCGATCGGTGAAGCGGCTCAGAAAGAGCCTGCGCACCCCGGCCAGATGGGTGGGGTGCGCCTCCCTGAGGCGTAGAAGACCGGCCTCGGTCAGGACCGCGTAGCAGCCCCGACCGTCCTCTGGGTCGCGCTCCCGCCGTACGAGCCCCTCACCCTCGAGACGACCGACCAGCCGGGTGACGCCGCTCAGGGTGATGAGCACCCTCCCCGCGAACTCCCCCATCCGCATCCGCCGCCCCGGCGACCAAGCCAGGAACAACAAAACCTCGTAAGAAGACAGAGTGAGCCCGTGCTGGGCCCGCAGGTCGTCGTCCAGAAGACGAACCAGCCTCCGGTGCGCCCGCAAGAAACCGCCCCACGCCGAACCCTCGACCCGCGAGAACCGCGGGGCCGAGCTGGCAGAAGGGCACTTCGACGATGCTGGAAGCCTCGAGGACGCCGCGCGGGGCATGGACGCAGTCTTCGTCGTGGCCACCCCCTTCGAGGCTGGGCCCGAGGCAGAGACGCGGCACGGGGTCGCCGCTGCGGACGCGGCCAGGGCCGCGGGCGTTTCGCACCTCGTCTACAGCTCGGTCGCCGACGCGGACAAGCGCACCGGCATCCCGCACTTCGAAAGCAAGCGCGAGGTCGAGGATCACATCGAGTGGCTCGGCGTCCCGTACACGATCGTGGCCCCCGTCTACTTTATGGAGAACCTGCTGGCTCCTTGGAACCTCCCGGAGCTGAAGGAGAGCAGGCTGCCGATGGCGCTGTCGGCCTCGCGTCCGCTGCAGCAGATCGCGCTCTCGGACATTGCGGCCTTTACGGCGATGGTCATGGAGGACCGCGAGGGGTTCGAAGACCGGCGCGTGAACATAGCCTCGGACGAGCTCACTGGCGACGAGGTGGCTGGGGTCTTGTCGCGGGTCACGGGACGCGAGATCCGGTACGTCGAGCTCCAGCTCGAGCAGGTGCGCCAGGCGATAGGCGAGGACGGCGCGCTGATGTTCGAGTGGTTCGACCGGGTAGGCTACAGCGCGGACGTCGGGTCGCTGCGCCGGGAGCACCCGGAGGTGGGGTGGCACACCTTTGAGGAGTGGGCCAAGCAGCAAGTCTGGAGCGCGCTGGGGTAGACGAGCTGCCCAAAAACCCCGGCGCAAACGAGTACGTCTCCGTGAGACTCGTGATAGACCGGCGGCGTCTCAGGAGCCGGAGAGCTCGGCGCCGGGCAGGCTCTTCACGCGGTCGAACTCCTCCCCGAGCCTGACCATCGAGCTCCGTGTGCCGGCCGGGTCTCCCGCGTCGCCCAGCTTCTCGCGCTCCAAACAGATCAAGCCCCTGCGGCTCGCCCCGACGCCCCGGCATATGCCGTTGAGGGCGTGCGCCGTCGTCCCGACCCCCCTTCGAGTTCGCGGAGCCTTGCGGTCGCCTCGTAGCCGTCCATCTCGGGCATCTGGATGTCCATGAGGACGGCCGCGTAGGAGTTGCGGGAGCACGCCTCCAGGGCTTCGACGCCGTTGGAGGCCACGACCTCTGCCGCCCGAGAGCAGTAGGATAGTTGCCGGTGCAAAGGACGGGGCGGGAACTCTGCCGGTCCTCTGGCCCTGGTGGGGCCTTACTCCGGGTGGCTCGGGTAAGACTGCTCGTACCTGCGGTAAGCCTCCTCGTACGCCTCCTGGTCTTCGGCGGGTTCGACCACCTCCTCCTCGGCGGGGTCTCTCGCCGCGCCGGGCAGCTCGGCGTCGAGGTCCGAGGGATAAGCTCCTACGGCCATGCCGCCCAGAATTGCCGCCCCGGTGGCGGAGACGTTCGCGTCGGGCAGCACGCGTAGCGGCCGCCGCAGGACGCTCGCGAGCAGCTGTCTGTACAGCGCGTACGAGGCTCCTCCGCCCCCGAGGAGCAACTCCGGCGCCCGCAAGCCCGTCTTCTCCAGGGCTTCGAGGGCCTGGCGCAGCGAGAAACCCACGCCCTCCAGCGCGGCCCGCATGAGGTGGCCGCGCCCGTGTTTCAGGCCCATGCCAGACCACGCCCCCCGGACGTCGGGGTCGAAGTGGGGGGTGCGCTCGCCGGTGAGGTAGGGCAAGAACGTCACCCCTTCGGCCCCTGCCGGCACGGAGAACGCTTCCTCGTAGACCTCGGGCCAGGAGGCCCCGAGCAGGCCACGCGCCCACTCGAGCGCCAGGCCGGCGTTCTGGACGGCGGCCATCGAGTACCAGAGATGGCCGGTGGCGGCGCGGTAGAGGTGGACTCCTCCTTCCGGGTAGGCGACCGGCTCGTCCCGGAGGGCCACGATCTGTCCCCCGGTGCCCACCGTTAGTTGGACCGCCCCGGGCCTCAGCCCGCTGCCAAGCACCGCCGCCGCGGTGTCCGCCGCGCCCGCGGCCACCGGCGTCCCTGCGGGCAGCCGGAAGTAGTCGGCGGCCTCGCGACCGAGCTGGCCGGCGACTCGGGCGGGGTCCTTCAGTGAGGCTAGTAGCTCTGCCCGCAAGCCGAGCGCTTCCACGACATCAAAAGCCCACCCGTCGCCTTCTACGTCGTAAAGCAGCGTCGCCGAGGCGTCGGTTGGCTCCGAGGCGGCTTCGCCGGTCAGCCGCAGCCTGAGCCAGTCCTTGGGCTGGAGTGCCCAGCGGGCAGCGCGGTAGTTCTCCGGCTCGTTGTCCCGCAACCACAGCAGGGAGGGCCCCGCCATGCCAACCCAGGGCGGGTTGCCAAGACGGCCGCGCAGGCCGGTGTCGAGCCGCCCGTACGCCTCCAGCTGCTCGCGCGCCCGGGCGTCCGCCCACGTGATGGCCGGGCGAACCGGACTACCCGCCTCGTCGGAGAGCACGACCCCGTGCATCTGGCCAGAGAGGCCCACGGCTTCTATCCGTTCGCCCCTAGGCCCGGTCGCGGCCCGGGTCGCCTCCGCTGCCGCAATCCACCAATCCTGCGGGTCCGACTCCGCCCATCCTGGTGAGGGAGCGTGGACCCGGTAGGGGGCCGAACCCTCCCCGCGGACCTCGCCTCCCTCGTCGAGTACGAGGGCCTTGACCGAGCCGGTCCCCAGATCCAGGCCTAGGAACATCGGCCCCTTCCTTTCCCGGTGCACATCAGCCCGCGGCCGGATGGCGCATGACCCCTCACCGGGTTTTCACCGGCGCGTACGTCGGGGCCGACAAGGAGCAGAGACCTGGGCATTACCGTTTTCGGGCCCGAGGATCTTGGTACCGTCATAGGTCTCGACTCCTCCTTCGTGCCCTCCGCCCGATACGGCTACTTTACGACGATTGCCCATACCAGTAAAGTAATCTCCGTCGAGCGAAAGATCGGGGCCCAGAGCCTTAGATCGACCGTCGGGAGGTTTGTTGACCCTAGTTGAAGACGCCAGAGCGTTGTACGCCAGGGCGTATGAGGAGCACTTTGCGATGCCCGCGTTCAACGTGTGCAACCTCGAGATGGCCCAGGGCGTGCTGGCGGCGGCGGAGGAGGAGCGCGCGCCGGTCATCCTCCAGACGTACCCGGGCGACACCGCCCACGGCGATCCCGGGCTGGCCCCGATGCTGAGAGCGCTCGGCGAGAGGGCGGGCGTGCCGGTGATCCTACACCTCGACCACGGCGAGGGGCTGGAGATGGTCGTCGAGAGGCTGCGCCTCGGTTACTCGTCTGTGATGTTCGACGGGGGTGAGCTCGACCTCGAGGAGAACATACGCCTGACCGGGCGCGTTGCCGAGGTCGCGCACGCCTTCGGGGCCTCCGTCGAAGGGGAGGTCGGGCTCTTCGGTGGGGACCACGGCTCCGTCGCGTTCACCGATCCCGGCGAGGCAGAACGTTTCGTGGCCGAGTCGGGGGCCGACACTTTGGCGGTCTCGGTAGGCTCGGAGCACCACCAGAAGAGCAGGTTGGATCTGGCGCGCCTCGAGGCCATCGCCGGGCGCGCCAGACGCCCGCTCGTGCTCCACGGGGGGTCGGGGATCCACCCAGACGACGTGCGCCAGGCGGTGACCCTGGGCGTGGCCAAGATCAACATCGGCCACGCCATCTCCCTGGCCATGACCCAGGGAGCCGGCGAGGCCCTCGAGAAGGGCCTGGATCACTACGAAATGCTCGACGTTATGCGTGAGAGCGTCCGCGCCGTCGCCCGGGACAAGCTCAGGCTGATGAGCGCCTCGAAACGCGCCTGAGCCCACGCAAGTCCGGCCCCGCCATCTTGCCTAG
>JADDPV010000266.1 GCA_016781705.1 Rubrobacter sp. | reverse complement strand
TCTCTTGTCTGGACACCCTCGGCCACCACGCGCAGGCAAAGGTTGTGCGCTAGGGTAATGGTCGCGACCAAAATCGCCGCTTTGTCGGGGTCGGTGGTGACGTCCCGGACGAAGGACGCCGCCGCCTTTCTCGTCGTGTCCTCTGTCGTCACTACGATGCCCCCAGCTCTACGACCCATCTCCTGACCTTCCCATATGAGGTCAGCCACTATCCGGGACACGTATTGCGGACGCCCCACTCCCATAGGATCCACCGCCCGCCGCCTCGACCGTCGCCGCCACGGCCGTCTTGACGAGCGTCACGCGCCGATGGCGGAGGTCGGAGCTGGGTCTTGCCACGTGAGGGGTTTTACGTTAGCTTACCCGGTATGACTAGGGATGCGGGGGGCTTCGCGCCTCAAGGGGGGGGCTCTATGCCCCGAAACGTCGTGGCGTGGTTCGAGCACAGATCTTACAAGCACGAGGAGTTCTCGAACCTCGGGAAACTCGGCCGGCGTAAGAGCGAGGCGAACCTCACCGTCAGCCTCGTCCTGCCAGCGCGCAACGTCGCCGACACGGTGGGCGGCATCATCGAAGAGGTACACACCCTCAACGACCGGATGCCCGAAGGGGTAGGCCCGCTCGTGGACCAGATGCTGGTCGTGGACGCCGATTCCGAGGATGGCACCGCCGAGGTCGCGCGGCGCCGGGGCGCCGAAGTCTACTCCGAGAACGAGCTGCTCTCCCGCTACGGCGACGCGCACGGCAAGGGTGACGCGATGTGGAGGAGCCTCTCCGTGGCGCGGGGCGACCTCGTCATGTTCGCCGACGCCGACACCAGGGACTTCGTCCCCGAGTTCGTCTACGGCACCCTGGGACCGCTGATCTCCGTCCCCGGCGTGCGCTTCGTCAAGGGGGCCTTCCGCCGGCCGTTCAAGAGCCACGAGACCGTCGAGCAGGACGGCGGCGGCAGGGTCACGGAGCTCACCACAAAGCCGCTCTTCAACCTGTTCTACCCGGAGCTGACCGGGTTCGTGCAACCGCTGGCGGGCGAGTTCGCCGCCGACAAGGAGCTCTTCTGCTCCATCCCGTTCCTCACCGGCTACGCGGTGGAGACCGGGATCATGCTAGACGTCCTCAAGAAGGTGGGTCTCGGCGCGATGGCCCAGGTGGACCTCGGCGCCCGCCAGAACCGCCACCAACCCCTGCGTGACCTCTCGCGTATGAGCTACTCGGTCTTGCGGGCCGTCGCGCGCAGGATGAGGCAGGACGGCAGGCTGCGGCAGGTCCGCGACCCCGACCTACCCGACTCCCTGTTCCAGTTCAGCGACTATATGCACGCCGTCGCCACCCCCGAGGGCCTCAAGCTCCAGGAGTACGTCGAGGAGCTCGTCGAGCGTCCGCCCCTCGCCGAAGTGCTGAAGGTTCACTAGGGGCACCCGTGAGCGGCGGCGTCCACGACATGGGCGGCAGGCGCGAGGAGTTCGGCCCCGTGGACCGAACCGAGCACGAGGTCCAGGACTGGGAGCGCCTCGCCGACGCGGTGAACTACGTACTGAACGCGAAGGGCCACAAGACCACCGACGAGATGCGCCGGGCCATCGAGGGCCTCGAAGGGTACAGGGAGATGGGTTACTATGAGCGCTGGGCCGCCGCGGCCGAGTTGCTCGCCGTCGAGAAGGGGCTCCTCACGCAAAGGGAGATAGACGAACGCGCCGCCGCGCTGGAGAAGCGCTGGGCCGGGGAGTGATACGTCCCGCCCCAGCGGCGAAGTTCCGTCCCGGAGACGCCGTGCGGGTGCTAACGACAGAGAAAGAGGGCCACGTCCGCACCCCGGCCTACGTCAAGGGGAAACGCGGCGAGATCTCTCACGTCCTCGGCACCTTCCCCGACCCGGAGTCGCTGGCCTACGGGGGCAACGGCCTCCCTGAGAAGGTGCTCTACAGGGTCGTCTTCCGACAGGCCGACCTCTGGGAGAGCTACGAGGGCTCGACCGCCGACGCGCTCTACGTGGACGTCTACGAACACTGGCTCGAACCTGCGGGAGAGGAGGGATAGCGTGAGCGGAAACGGACACGACGGGCACCCGCACGAGGAGTTGCGCCACGAGAGCAGCCCGTGGGCGGCGCGCATCCGGGCCGTCGAGGAGCTGCTCGTCGAGAAAGGCGTCTTCACCCACGAAGAGGTACGGGCTCAGATCGAGCACACCGAGGCCCGCACCCACGAGAACGGCGCCCGCCTCGTCGCCCGCGCGTGGGTGGACCCCGAGTTCAAGAACCTGCTCCTCTCGGACACAAAAGCCGCCTGCTCCGAGCTCGGCATAGACGCCTCCGGCCCCGTCGAGCTCGCCGTCGTCGAGAACACCGAGCGCGTCCACAACCTCATCGTCTGTACGCTTTGTTCCTGCTACCCGCGCCCCATCCTCGGCCGCCCGCCGGACTGGTACAAGAGCTTCGCCTACCGCTCGCGCGCCGTCCGGGAGCCTCGCGCCGTGATGCGCGAGTTCGGCCTGGAGCTACCCGAAGGTGTCGAGGTCGTCGTCCACGACAGCACCGCCGACCTGCGCTACATGGTCCTCCCCGCTCGTCCGCCCGGCGCCGAAGGCATGAGCGAGGAGGAGCTGGCGGCGCTCGTCACCCGCGACAGCCTCATCGGGGTCGCCATCCCGCGGGAGCCGGCAAGGACGCAATAGAGCTAGCGGGGCTGGTTCGAGGCCCGCCCCGGTCGCCGAAAGCCAGGGACTCTAACTCACTTTCTCCTTCTCTTCCTCCCGCTCGTTGGCGGCGAGGACCTTCTCCACGAGGTTGGGTGGGACCT
The DNA here is from genome assembly GCA_016781705.1 of Rubrobacter sp. GTDB lineage: Bacteria > Actinomycetota > Rubrobacteria > Rubrobacterales > Rubrobacteraceae > Rubrobacter_F. Next base: position 3,227 of record JADDPV010000266.1, on the reverse strand, counting down.
CCTCGTAGTGGCCGAACTCGACGTGGAAGTTGGCCCTACCTCCGGTGATGGACCGGAGGTCGCGGGCGTAGGTGAGCATCTCGACCTGCGGCACCTCCGCCTGGATGACCTGCCGCTCCCCGCGCTGCTCGATGCCCATCGGCCTTCCCCGCCGCCCCGAGAGGTCGCCCATGATGTCGCCGACGAGCTCCGTGGGCGCGAGGACTTCCACCTTGACGTAGGGCTCTAGGAGTACGGGGGTAGCCTTCTCGACGGCGTTCTTGAAGGCCATCGAGCCGGCGACCTTGAAGGCGGCTTCCGAGGAGTCCACGGAGTGGAAGGCGCCGTCGTGCAGCCTCACCTTGAAGTCCACGACCGGGTAGCCGGCGATAGGACCCTCGCGCATGGCCTCCTGGATCCCCTTCTCGACGGCCGGGATGAACTGGCGTGGGATCGCGCCGCCGACGATGGCGTCCTCGAACTCGAAGCCTGATCCCTGGGGAAGCGGGCTTATCTCTATCCGGGCATCGCCGAACTGGCCGCGGCCGCCGGTCTGCTTTTTGTAGCGCCCCTGCGCCTGGGCGCTGCCCTGGATGGTCTCCATGAACGGCACCTTCGGTGCCCGCGCCTCCACCTCGACGTTGTAGCGCCGGTTTATGCGCTCCAGCGCGAGCTCGACGTGCATCTGCGCGAGACCCGAGAGGATCTCCTCGCCCGTCGCGTCGCTGCGCTCGAGCTTGAGCGACGGGTCCTCGTCTATGACGCGCTTTATCGCCTCGAAGACTTTTTCTTCTTCGCCGCGGGCCTTCGCGCCGACGGCGAAGGCGGTGGTCGGCTCGGGGAGGGCGACGGGCTCGAAACGGAGTTCCTTGTCAGGTCTGCACAGAGTGTCGAAGGTGTGGGTGTCCTTGAGCTTGGCGACGGCGACTATGTCGCCGGCTATGGCCTCGTCGGTGGGGACTCGCTCCTTGCCCATGAGGTGCGAGACGCCGCCGAGGCGCTCGGCGGAGCCGGTGCGCGGGTTGGTGAGGGCCTCGTCCGAGCGGCAACGCCCGCAGACGACGCGCAGCACGCTCAGGCGGCCGGCGAACGGGTCCTGGTAGGTCTTGAAGACGTAGGCGGCGAAGGGGCCATCCTCGTCGCAAGGGATCTCCTCGCCGTCCACTGTCGTCCAGCGGGAGCGGTCCACGGGGCTCGGGGCGCTGCCGGCGATCACGTCCAGCACCCGATCCACTCCTATGACCTTCTCGGCGCTCGCGGCGAGCGCCGGTATGATGACCCCGTCCGCGATGCCGCGCCGCAAGCCCTCGAAGAGTTCCTCGGTTGTTAACTCCTCGCCTTCGAGGTACTTCTCCAGAAGCGTGTCGTCGCTCTCGGCGATGGTCTCCAGCACCTGGAGCTTCGCCGCCTCGACCTCCTCCTCCATCCCCTCCGGCACCTCGCTCTTCTGCTCGCCGTCCACGAAGGCTATGCCGGTCAGGAGGCCGTAGATCCCCCGGAAGCTGTCCTCCCTGCCGATGGGCAGGTTCAGCGGCACGACGGCAGGGCCGAACCTCTCCCTGAGCTGCTCGACGACCGATGCGAAGTCGGTGCGTTCGCGGTCGAGGTGGTTGACGACGACGATGTGGGGGATGTCCTCCTTCTCGCCGCGACGCCAGACGCGTTCGGTCACCACCTGGATGGGGTCCTGGGCGTGAACGACGAGGACGGCGCAGTCGGCGACCCGCTGCGCCACGAAGGCGTCCCCGATAAAGCCGCCGTCGCCGGGGGTGTCGAGGAGGTTGACGTGGCGACCCTTCCACTGGAGGTTGGCGACGCCCATGCCTAGAGTCATGCCGCGCTCGGACTCCTCCTCGGCGTGGTCGAGGACCCTCTGGGGGGCAGGACCCGACCGGCCGGACGCAAGCCCCAGCATCGCCTCCCCTAGGGCGGTCTTCCCGCTGCCTCTGTGACCGATCAGACACACGTTGCGGATGGTTGCCGGCTCGATGGCCATCGCCTCCTCCTTCCCGTCGCCTTTTCCCGCCGCGGCTTCCCCACCGCGGCTTCCCCATCGCGGCCTCCTCGGGGCTCCGAAGAGGCCGGGGTGTTTAGCTTACCTCACGACCGTCCATTGCGCAGCCCCCAAGTCCCCTCCGGGGCTTTCGCCGCCGTCCGGGACCATGTATGCTTATGTGACGTTCTTGTCGCAAGGGTGGAAGGGAGGGTACCGGTGACGGAGACCGCGCAGCGGGGCGGGAGCAGCCCGCTCAAGACCGACCGGGAGTCGACGACTATATCCAGCGCCGTAGTGAGCAGCATCGCCTCAGCGGTGGTGCAAGAGGTGTCGGGTGCCGAGCCGGACGTGGGCGGTCGCGGCGCGACCATCCCCGGGGACAACTCACCCACCGTAGGCGAGTTCCTGGGTGGCCTGACCAGCACGGGTAACCGCTCGCGCGGCGTCTCCGTCGAGGTCGGCGAGGAGCAGGCAACCGTGGACCTGACGGTGAGCGTCCCCTACGGTCGGTCCACACCGGCGATCTCTCAAAAAATGCGCGACACCGTCATCAAGCGCGTCGAGAAACTCACCGGGCTGGAGGTCACCGAGGTAAACATCACCGTCCGGGACGTCTTCATCCCGCGGCAGCAGTAGACCCAACCCGAAGACGCGGGGGCTCCCCGGCAAGCGTCCATCTTGGACCATGCCAAGATCACCACCGTGAATACCGCCGCGCCGCAACGTCGTCCCCTGCCGCGGCGCGCTCGCGGCGCTTCTCACGCTGCCGGTACTCGGAGCGCTCCCCTCGGACCTTCTGCCGCAGGACGACGCGTACCAAGCCGGGGACTACCGCTGCTCGCGGCGCTCGGGGGCCTCGCCCTAACGGGCTGCGCCGGACAGTCCTCGGAGGTCGTGTCCTCTTCAATGGCGGAGCGCTGGTGCGGGTGTGCGCGTCTTTCTCGCGGGGCTTGCTTTTCGCCGCGCCCTCGTCCAGCGACGGGCCAGCTGCGTCTGGTGCACCTCCGCCGCCGGTCCTGCCCCTCCTCTCCTTCTACTTCGCCCTCTACGCCGGCCTCGGCGGCTGGATGGATGGTCCGCCCGCTCCCGCCGGGCAAGAAGAGCCTCGCCGGGCAGCCTCGCTCTCCGGTAAAGAACGCGCCGGCGCACGCGGCGGATCAGTAGTTCGCACGCCCGACCACCAAGAACCCGTAGGAACGACGCATGATCGAATTTCTGATACCGTTCCGCTTTATTGATGGCATAATACGAG
>JADDPV010000177.1 GCA_016781705.1 Rubrobacter sp. | reverse complement strand
GACAGCGTGCGACGTCGCCTGGCGCGACCGGCGCTTGCCGTTAGGTCGCCAGCAGCTCCACGGGAGCAGCGCGTCCACCTTTGCTCAGGAACACGTAGACCCGCACGTCCGAACGCTTCTCCGCCGCGCCGCCTACCAGGAGCAGGACCGGCTCCGGGCATTCGTAGGATGGGCTGCGCGCGATCTTGCCCATCTGCTCGATGTCCGTGGGACTCGGTTCCGGAGCGCCTCCGGGGTGGAAGTGCCACTCGCCCAGGTAGTAGCGGCGCTTACTGCTGCTCCACAGCCGGTCCAGCCAACTCTGCAATCCGGCCGTGCCGCGCAGCAACCAGGTTCTACCGCTCCTGGAGTCGGGTGGGCGCTCCGAAGCGTCGGTTACCACCGCGCAGTTCAAGGCGTCGTTGTAACGGCCCACGAGTATCCCGCCCGTCTCCGCGGGGGCGAAATCTCGGCACGATTCCAGGATCTCCGTGAGCGTTTTCGGGCTTATGCTCGCCCCGAACGCTCCGTCCTCGGACCGAAACTCGAAGGCGTTCATTAACTCGGCGGCTCCGCGATCCTCAACCCGCCGAACGCGCCCCCGTCCTCGTGCCGCTCGAAGACGGTCAGGAGGGGATCGTGCGGACGTGAGGCGGCAACCGACTCCAGTACCTTGGTGGCGGCCGCAGCCATCATCCACACGTCGTCGATCCTGGCCGGGAAGACGGGGTGCCAGCACCCGGCGCCCTCCCTCGGGAGCTCGTCCTCGTCGTACAGGCCCGCCTCTTCCCGAATCCAGGGCCCGACCTTGTCCAGGTACTTCTCAGTGGAGAAGCTTCTCCCGACGGCCGCGAAACAGAACAGCCGCCTCGCCGCGAAGCCCACGGAAGCGGATACGAACAGCTTCTCGTCCCCCCACGGGAAGAGCTCGAGCTGACGGAGGACGGCGTCGTCTCCGGTGCAGTCGAGCACGATACCGCATCGCTTGACCCTTTCCCTGTCGTCCGCCTCCTTCGGCGGAAAGCGCCCGGCGATGCTTTCGACCCTCGCGTGCGGGGAGGCGAGGTTGAGTCGCGCGGCCAAGGCCTCCGCCTTCGGCGCGTGCATCTCGGAGAGCCCTAAGGTGTGCCGTACCAGGTTCCCGACCTCCATGCGGTCGCCGTCCATGAAGGTTATCCGGTCCGCCCCGGAGCGCGCCAACAACTCCCCGATCGCGGAACCCATCGCCCCGGCGCCGAGGATCAGGATCTCCTTCGACGTCAGGGCTTCCGGGAGCCTCCCGCGGGTCGAAACGTCCTCCCGGTGCCAATTCTCCGTAGCAACCCAGTCCACGGGACCGGCGTCTATCAGGACTTCGCTCCTGTCTCGCCTTTGGTAGCCCGCCTCGTTTGCCCTGAACCCCCGGACGGTTTGTCGGCCCCTGGACAACACCGGGAGCAGCAGCGCCTGCCAGTGCATCCGGCGGGCGTCCTCGCCCACCCTGTCGGGAATCGGGAAGCCCAGCAACAGGGCGTGCCTGTTTCCGTCCCGCAGGCGCCCCGACACCCCCCTCAGCAGCCGATCGAGGTTCAGTCCCTGGGCCTTGAACGCCTCTCGCAACTCGCCCCAGGTTACCGGGCCCTTCCACGGATCCAATACCGGGGTCTCGTTCAGACGGACCCATGCCCCAAGATGCGTGTCGCCTTCGGTTTCGGTCAGGGCGCGCCCCCACCTCGGTGCGAGCACCGCGCCGCCCCCCGGCGACCTAAAGCGGTCGACCACGAGGATGGCACCGTCCTTACCGTGCGCCCGTAAGTCAACGAGTCCGGCGAGGTCGTTCGTCCCTTCCCACGTAGGCAATGTATCGGACCCCTCCTGAAAGACGACGGTGAGGCCGAGCGCGCCCAACGTGGGTAGGTACTGGGGCAACTCGAACGGCTCCCCGATTTGCGCCAGCTCCCCGCGAGAAGCGGCACCGAGCCAGGCGAGGGCCCGCTCGAAGCGCCACCGCAGGCGTTCGTGGACGCCGTAAGGCTCCGGGTCGTGCGCCGATCTGCCCAGCGCCCGGACGGCGCTGTCGAGGCACGGGTCCCCCGTGCGCCACGGGAGGGAGTCGTCGCCGGGGTCGTTGCGGTTCTGGTGGTGGAACGTGAGGGAGATGCCCCCGTCCTTGGCCGGGTAGAACCTTATAGGGCCCCACGGGTAGGCGGGGTCGACGAGCACGTACCAGTCCGTCGAGGCGGGGATCGGCCCGCCGGGTTCGACCTCCGGGGACAGCCGGCACCTCAGGACCCACGCCTGGCCGTCGTCGCCCAGGTCGTACAAGCGGTAGTCCTCGAGGAGCTCGACCCCGGCCAGGCCTTCCAGCGCCCGCCGGCCGGCCAGCAGGTCTTCGGGGGGCGCGTCCTCCTCGAACACGCTAGGCGAAGCGGCCCCCGCCGATCCGCGACGATTCCTTGCGCTCCGTGTACCCGCCCGAGCCCGGGCCGCCGCTGTTTCCCTTGCCCCCGCCACCGGGAGGGGGCTTGGGGAACCTGTCGCCGAACAGCTCTATCCACGCCTCGGCGCTCTCGCGCTCGTCCTCGGCGTCGTAGGCGCGGCGCGCTATGGCCGCGGCCTCCGTAACCTGGCCGTGGAACTGGGCGAACTCCTCGCCCGTCACCCTGTGGAACACGTCCTGTTCGACGCCGTGGTCTTTGAGGTAGGGCGGCACTTTCAGCGTGGCGTTGGTAGCGTAAACGTCGCGGATGTTCTCCAGCGTGCGGGTCACGCCCTCCGCCACCGAGCCGACGCCGTCGGGGCAGCATTGGCCGATGAGGTGCTCGAGGGGGTACCCCTTCGGGTATTTTGGGGTCTTGTGGTTGACCTTGCGCCACCACTTGAGGGCCTTGACGACGTTGACGTAATGCTTGTTGGTGTCGGCGTTCTTCCCGACGGTCCACTGGATCTGCGCCAGTGGATGCGTGTCCTGCCAGGTGTTCGCCTCCCGATCCGGGATCTCCAGCGGCGAGAGCTGCCACCTCGCCTGCTTGAGGGCGGCCTCGATCCGCGCGCGTTCCAGGTCATACTGCGCGGCGGACTTCTTCACGGCGGAGGAGTCGCCGAGGTCCCACGCCTCGAGGTCCTCCACGCTCCTCGAAAGCGTCACGGGCTCGGACAGGAGCAGGCCCTCTTCGGCCTCGTCGGGGGCGGAGGTGACCACGAGGTCGAGAGCGACCTTCGAGAGCTCTATGCCGATGGAGCGTCCCTGCTGCTCCCACTTCCCCTCGTAGTGCTTCTCGAGGAACCGGATAAAGACGTCCAGGGCCTCCTGCGGCGAATACTCGGCCGAGCTCAGCCTCGTCACCGCGATCACGTCCACGTCGGGGCGGCTGTCCCCGATGGGCCTCACCGCGGTGGAACGGCGGTAGCTCCCCTGCAGGAAGGTGCTCACGACGATCGGTTTCAGGGCCTCGTCCGCCTTGAGGCGATCGGTGAGCCGGTTGTGCCCGTCGCTGTAATCTTCGAGCTGGGCCCTCGTCGGTCGTATCTTCGTCAGAAAATCGGCGAAGCGGTAAGGCAGCGCGGTCATCATCCTCCTCGGATCTCGGTTTCGCGTTCCGCCCCACCCACGGGCGGCGGGAATGCCAAGGACGGTTCGTAGGCACCCAGGGCGCCCCCCTCGAAGTCGAACTCGTAGAGCACACAGCGCCTCAGGCCCCTCGCGAGCCTCCCCGCGAAGAACGTGAAGCCGGCAGGGGCGGCGGCGAACAGGTGCACGGTTCCCGCCCTCTCGTCGGGGGATCGCGCTTCATCGAAGCGCGCCATCAGGTCGTCGGCGAGCAGCAGCGCGTGGGTGCCGTCCCGGACGGAGTGCTGTCCCGCACCCGACGTTACTTCGAAGCCCAAGATCCTGCCGGCCGTCGGGATATTTTCTCGCGCGTACGCGGCCGCGTCCCGAAGAACGTCGCGCGTCACGCTGAGCGCCATCACGACGTCGCGTCCGTCCTCACGAAGCGGAAGGGGGCTTAACGTCCACAGCTCCTCCGGCAACCCGCGCCGGGCCTCGCCGGGGTCCACGGCGGGGCGCCATTCCTGCTTGCCGCCCGTGCGCTGCACCGGGACCACGTCCACGCCGGACTTCGGGTCCAACAAGTACCCGCAGGCGAACGCTATGGTCGTGTGGGCGCTCAGGTGCAAAAGGTACCGGTCGTGCCCGTTCAGGTTGCCGCCCAGGAACGCCTCAAGCTCCGGGTACACGGCCTCGCGCCAAAGTTCGGGGGATCTGATGCGGCGACCGTCGAAGTGGTTCTCCAGGCGCAGGAGGTAGTCCATCTCGTCGTCCATGTCCTCCGCGCGGCGGGTGAAGCTGCGAACGCCCACGAGCACGGGATGTCTGCCGGGTCCGTCAGCCGCGGGGGTCGCGGCGCGGATGGCGGACCCGAGCGGCTCGGTCCGCGCGAGCAGCTCGTCCAGCTTGTCCGCGAGCACGGTCTCGGTCAGGCCTTGCGACCGCATCTCGCGGTCCACCACCTCGCCCAGCCGGGGAACGAAGGCCGCGACGAAATCTTCCATGTCGAAAGGGGCGATCGACACCTCGAAACCCGACTGCTCTATAAGCTCCACAACGAGCTTTGAGTCGGCTTGCACCTTGGCGTTGGCCGCCCGGAACAGCTTGTCCGCGACCGAGGGTTCCGTAAGCCAAGTGCTCACGTGCTCGGCGAGCGCCCGCGCCGACTCCTCGTCGGTTGGCGCCCTGGCCTCCTCCCACGCGACGTCAGCCAGGGCATCGATCGCCGCTTCGTCAAAAGCTTCTCGGGTGGTCCGCTCCTTCTCGGAGCCGGCGGCAAGCACGATGCCGCGCGGGATCGCCCAGTCGAGCAGCTTCCCCGCGACGTACGTTCCCACGAACTCCAGCACCATGGCTGCCACCCTGCATTAGACCGTTACGGATGATGATACCGCGGCCGCACGCTCTTCCCACCCCTTTGTCTCCTCCGACGCGCCTCTTGGTTTCCATCCCACAGTGCCCGGCGGACGAGGAACCCGTCGGCTCGGGTCAACCCTCGGCCCTCCCCGTGGCATCGTCCTCTCTCAGATACCGGTAGAGTGTGGACCTGCCCACCCCGAGCATGGAGCAGATCTCCTCCACCGAGTGCTCGCCCTCCGCCTTCAGCCTCCTGGCCAGCTTCGCCCTGTTCTCGTCGAGCGCCCTGGGCCTGCCGCCGTGCCTGCCCCTGGCCCTCGCCGACTCCAGACCCGCTAAGGTCCTCTCGCGGATGATCTCCCTCTCGAACTCCGCCAAGGCCCCGAAGACGTGGAAGATCAGCCTCCCGCCCGCCGTGGTCGTGTCCAGGCTCTCCTTGAGGCTCCTGAAGCCCACGCCCCTGCCCTCGAGCTCCCCGACCAAGTCGATGAGCTCCCGCAAGGACCTCCCCAGCCGGTCGAGCCTCGCCACCACCAGCACGTCCCCCTGCCGGCAGTAGGCGAACGCCTCGCGCAACGCCTTCCTCTCGGCCTCCCTGCTGGAGACCTTCTCCTCGAAGACCCGCTCGCATCCGTCCGCGAGCAGCGTGTCTCGCTGCGGCTCCAACCTCTGGTCCTTCCTCGACACCCTCGCGTACCCGACCCTCATGCCCCCATTGTCCCGAAAACGCCTCGCATATCAAGTACCGGTATTCCGCAAACGGGACAGAGTTCCGGGACTGCTCCCCGGAGTTGCGGGATGCGTTATCGGGACTCGGCTGGTTTGTCCCTTATTCGGTCGTTTTTAAGAAGCGCCCCACGTAGCGGAAAGGAGGCCCCGGAAATCTTCGTTACGGTCTTTCGGCCTCCGATGGCCGATTTTCGGGCCGCACGGTGAACATCGCGGCCGGAGCCCTCGCCGGTGAGCCCGTTCCCTTGCGAGCTCTCCTTTGCGAGACAGGCGCGCGAATTCCCGGTCGCCTCTTGACTTATTCGTGTAAGCGCATAAGCTGTTATTCGTCTAAACGAATAAGCAGCGAGCGAGGAAGAGGAGGACGGAGTTGGCGGAGAGGTACGACGCGGTGATGCTCGGGATGGGGCCCGGCGGGGAGGTGGTCGCGGGGCGCCTCCTGAGGGCCGGCAAGAGGATCGCGATC
>JADDPV010000059.1 GCA_016781705.1 Rubrobacter sp. | reverse complement strand
CGGATCAAGGACCTGTGGGCATGAAAACCTTGCAACACTCATCTAGGGCATAGGGCGAAAAGGTGGGGGTCTCGCGCCCTGCTGGGAACGAGCATCGAGGGGTCTGAAAAAAGGGCAGTACAATTGTTGCCATACGATTAGACAACCCTGGGAAGGGGAAGCCGTGCACGAAAACAGCGAGTGGCCGACATGGTGATCGAAGTTCCGGCGTGCCAAGCGGGGACCCCCGCCAAACGGATCGGGTAAACGTCCGAAGAGGCACTTGAACCTGTGCTAGAAACCGAGGCCGGGCGGGACCTCAAGGAGCTACGGGACGGACCGCACCGCGAGGAGAGGGCGGAGCGGTGGCCGGAAGACCTTGCGCGGAAGCAGGCACTGGAGCGTAGCCGAGCCCGAGCAGAGGACCGCAGCCGGGCGCGCCGCGCGGCATTTGAGTCGTTCATGCGGGAGGAGCTGAGGGAGCTGGAGCTGCGGAAAGACGGCCAGCTCGCCAAGTTGCTAGATAAACCGCTACCGGCGGCGTTGCTGCGGCTGGTTTCCGAGGATCGGAGGCAGGCCGAAGAAGGGCTGGTGGCGCTGATGAGCAACGGGAGGGTGTTTTACAAGCACCTGGAAGAGCTCACCGAGGAGGACATGCCGGCCAGGGTTGCCGCCAACAGGTTGCGGACGACTTGGCTCAAGGAGCGGCTAGACGGGTGGCTCGTTCCCGAGGAAGGCTAGACCTAGGGGTTGGCCCTACAGGTCTCGCCTCCTCGCCCATAACCCCCGGATGCCGACCATTTCGGCGTCGAAGAGCGCCACGTACCCGCACTCGCCGCAGTGGACCTTCACTACTCCCTTGCCCTCCGTCAGATCCTCTTCGCTCTCCTCCAAGAGCGCCCTGACGTAGGAGGCTTGGCCGAAGTGCCACCTATTCTGCTTTCCGCAAGCCGGGCACCGGATGATCCCCTTCGAGCGCACCCAGTCCTCAAGGATCCTTCGTTGCGTCGGGCTGAGGGGCATCGGGCTCTCCTTTACTCGTCCGGGGATTCGGAGAGGGTTAGCTGGATGACGGCGCTCCACGGGTAGAACAGCAACCGAGCCGGATGCCCGCGGTGCGTCTGGACTGAGAGGACGATGCCCCTGTCGTTGACCTCCACGATGCCCCCGGCGGCGTACTCCGTGCTAGAGCCCGAGGCGAACACCAGGTCCACGGCCCGGCCGAGCCACGCCTCGGGGATGGGAACCTTGCTCTCGGTCGCGCCGATCCCGGTCCTGTTCTCCTGATTCCTCTGCACGAGTGAAGCATACACCCTCGAAGCGCGAGCGTGTCCTCCATATCGCACATTCTTCGAACTCTTCTTGATGATCCTCCCAGAAACCAGATTCTATCGGCAATGCCTGTGGCGAAGGTACGTTTGCCCTATAAATACGGTTCGCGGACACGAGATACGGGAGAACCCCTTGGGCTCGCGCAAAGACAGCCTGCTCGGAACACTCGCGGTCGCGACGGCGGCCTCTATCTGGGGGACTCTGGGTTACTTCGCCAAGCTCCTCTATGCCGAGGGCGTCTCCTTCGAGACGCTGGTGGCGGTGCGGGCCGGCGGCGGGTTTATCGCGCTGCTCGGGTTCTTGGTGCTGACGCGCCGGGCTCGCCAGTTGAAGGTAGGCCTGAGGGATCTGATGTTTCTCGTCCCGCTGGGGATGGTCTCCATCGGCGCGTTCTACTTGCTCTACTTCTACACCGTTCAGGAGAGCCCCGTCGGGACGGCGGCGATCCTGCTCTACAGCTCCCCGGCCTTCGTGGTGGTTCTCGCCAGGGTCTTTCTGAGAGAGGTCCTGAGTCCCGAGCGCCTCGTCGCCCTGCTGTTGACGGCGGCCGGGATAGTCCTGGTCATCGGGGCCTATGATATGGGCGCTCTGGAAGTCCGGCCCATGGTCGTCCTTACGGGTCTCGGCGCGGGACTCTCGTACGGACTCTACTCCGTCGTGGGGAAACCGCTCACCGGACGCTTGCCCTCGTACGTGATCATCAGCTACATCCTGGGGGTCGGGGCCGTGACTCTCACCCTGGCCGCCCTCCCGACGCTCCACACCCTGGCCGACCTCTCCGGCGGGACCTACGCGTTGCTGGCGACGACCGCCGTCGTCCACACCACCGCAGCGTACGCGCTCTACACCATCGGACTCAAGCGCCTGGAGGCCGGACAGGCGGCGATCATCGCCACGCTGGAGGTCGTGGTGGCGGGAGCCGTGGGTACGCTGCTCTTAGATGAGAAGGTGACGGCTCCGAAGCTCTTGGGCGCACTGCTGGTCCTCGCGGGCGCGGCGCTCGCGCAGAGGAGTCCCGGCGAGAAGCGTCGCGGAGCGTCGGCACGGTAGCTCTTTGGCCCTGGGGTGAGGAAAGGTCTACTATATGGTAGAAGAGGTACGCCGGAGGCTCAAGGGACGGGGAGAGGGAAGCGTCATGCCGATAGAGTTTGCGGGGAGCGGGAGCTACACGCTCGGGGTGGAGGAGGAGCTCCACATCGTGGACGCGACGTCGGGCGAACTCGTCCCGAAGATAGAGGAGATCATGGCACGCCTCCCCGAGGATCTCGAAGAGGCCGTCTCCTACGAGCTTTTCCAGTCCGTCCTGGAGATAAAGACGCCTCCTTGCCGGAACGTCGCGGAGGCCGAGGGTACGCTGAGGCGGCTGAGGAGCCGCGTCGGGTCTTGGACGGCGGCGTGCGGGGCGTCGCTGGCTTCGGCCGGGACACACCCGTTTTCAAGGTACAGGGAACAGAAGATCACGGACCAGGAACGCTACAGGAGGCTCATGAAGACCCTGCGCTGGGTGGCGGAGCGCGAGGTGATCTTCGGGCTGCACGTCCACGTCGCCGTCCCGGACGAAGAAAAGGTCATCGAAGCCCACAACCGCCTCTCGGAGACCGCCCCGCTCCTCCTCGCCCTCTCATCCAACTCCCCCTTCTGGCAGGGCTTCGATACCGGCTTCGAGTCGAGCCGCGTGAAGATTTTCGAGACTTTCCCACGCGCTGGCCTCCCCCCCGCCTTCCCGGACTACGAGGCGTTCGAGAGTTACGTGGACCTCATGGTCGCCTCCGGCGCGATGGATGACTACACCTTCTGCTGGTGGGACGTGCGGCCACACCCCAGGATAGGCACCATAGAGCTGCGCATCCTCGACTCCCAGACCACCCTCGACTACGCCGCCGCCCTCGCCGCCCTCACCCAATGCCTCGTCGCAAAAGTCCTCTCCGAAGGGGATAAAGGCCCCTACGACCGCGAGCTGGCCTTAGAGAACAAGTGGCGCGCCGCCCGCCACGGCATGAAGGCTCGCTTCTACGATGCCGAAAAGGAGACCAACGTCCCCGCCCAGGACAGCGCCCGCGCCCTCTTCGAGGAGCTACAGCCCGTGAGCCAGGACCTCGGCTGCGAGGGCGAGCTGGAGGGTGTGACCGAGATCGTCGAGAGCGGCACCGGCAGCCAACATCAGCGCCGCGTCTACGAGGCGAGCAACGATTTCTTGGACGTGGTCGCCTACCTCATAGAGAACACCCGCCCGGCGATGGCCGAGGAGCAAAGTTAGCCGGTCGGCTTGTCAGATGGTCAGCTTTTGGTTGCGGGCTCTCCACTCCCGGCGATCTATCGCGTACCAGATCACGTCCAAGTCCCTCCAGCGGGTCTCGCCCCGGAGGGTCAGCCCGGCTTTCTCCATGACCCGCCGGGAGGCGATGTTCCTGGGCACCGGGATGCTGATTACGCGAACCAGCCCGACTTCCTCGAATCCGTAACGCAGGCTCGTCCGGGCACCCTCGGTGGTGGGGCCTCGGCCCCAGGAGGAGCGGTCGATCTGCCACCCAATCTCCACCTTCTCGTCGTCCTCGATCCAGTCCTCGTGATACAAGAACCCGACCCTGCCGACGAAGCGCCCGGTCGCCCTCTCCTCCATCGCCCACATGCCCAAGCCCCGCTCCTCCCATCCCCGCACGAACCGGGCGAGGGCCGCCTCGCTCTGCTCGCGGGTCCACGCACGCCGCCGCTGATGTAGCGCATGGCCTCCGGGTCCGCGCACATGCGGGTGTAGGCGTCCAGGTCCCCTGCGCGCCACGCGCGCAGTCGGAGCCGTGCCGTCTCGATCTCGGTCGTCGTTTTCGCGACTTTCTTTCGTGACTGGCTCTAATGCTGACCGGCTGACAGACTACTCAAACCCTTGCGACCAGATGCGGTCGAGATCATAGTTAGAGTAGACGCGGAAGGCGATCATCGTCTCGGTGCGTGCCACGCCGGAGACCTGGGCGAGCTTCTCCGGCACGATCTCGGCGAGGCGCTCGAAGTCGGGTATGCGTACCATGACCACGAGGTCGTATGGCCCGGTGACGGAGTAGACCTCGGTGACGCCCTGGATCTCGAGCATCCTCTGCGCGGCCTCCCCGACCCTTTCCCCCTCCGTGGTAACCAGAACGACCGCCGTCACCAAAGCCCTTACCTCCCCTTCGTCACTATTCTTGTCGTCGGCACGCGCTCGCGAACCTCTCGACCTTCCGAACCGCTATCCGAGGCGGACAGTCCTTTCGCCGACCGCAGCCTGGCTGACCAACTGGTAGCTCTACATCCCGAACGTCACCGTGCCCGAGAGGGCGTTGTCGCTCGCGTCGCGCTCGTACTCCACCGGTCCGACTTCGACGGAGACTGCGGCCGTCTCATCTAGAGCGCCAGGCTTGAACCCCGCGACCTCGACCGTCACGGTCGCCCCGGGGTCTACGCGCCCGATCTCCGCCGACACCACCTGGCGCTCGGCCGCCGTGTTGAGCACGACCTCCACGGGTACCCCCGTTTCGGCGACCTCCCCAACATTGGTGACCGCGACGGCGAAGACGGGCTCGTCGGAGCCGGTCAGGACGACGTTGCCGCCCGCGAAGAGTTGCTGCTCCCCCACGGCGACCCCGTAGATCGAGATCTCGTGCAGCGCGTTCGGGTCGGCGGGCGCGGCGCCCGCCCCTCCCCGCGCCTGCAATCCCAAAGCTTCATAGTCCATGAACGGCTCGGGTTCGTAGAGATAGGTTCGGTCGCTCCTCCGACCCGTCGAGGTCAGGGCCTCCTCAGAGGCGGGTACGTAGTGGTCGGCGACTATGGCGTCGCTCAACTCAAAGTCTTCGACGGCCGCCGAGAGCGCCTCACCGAACCCCTCGGGGTCCCCCTCGGCCGCCCCGGCCAGCTCCCCGGTCGCCGACGCCCGGATGCCAAGCGCCGTGACCATGTAATGGTGCGCGCCTTCGAACTCGGGCGGCACCTCCTCGTTGCGCAATGCATCGAGGTAATACTTGCGGGAACCGTCCGCTGCCCGGCGCACCGCGGCGACGTCCAAGCTCGCCGGGTCCTCCGCGGCCCCCGCGACCGCGCCCTGCAGCTCCTCCCGGCCCGCGTTGGCCGAGTCGCTCAGGATGCTGTCCACGCTCGTAACGTACTTGCGAACCTGCGTGGACTCCTGCGCCGCCACGCACCCACGCGCCACGAAGAACACGAACGAGAAGCAGAGCGCGAGGAAGAGCAACGAGCCGAGGAGCGTCAGCCAGGGCGGCAAGGTCCGCTCGCGGCGGGGGGCGCGGCGCGATCTTGTACGAGAACCGCCACGGGCGCCACCTCGGGCGTTCTGGGGGGAAGCGGAGCCCCTGCGACGGACCTTACGCCCGGACCTGTGGGATCTGCGCTCCACGAACACCTCCCCGGCAGCGAAAGACCGCCGGACCCCTCCGGCGGCGCATCGTGGGCGAGGGGGGACTCGAACCCCCACGTCCTCTCGGACACTAGACCCTGAACCTAGCGCGTCTACCTATTCCGCCACTCGCCCGTCTTGAGGCCCCGAGAAGACTCGGCCAACCTCGGCTCAGGAGAACCGCGCGGATTTTACCTTAGTAGCCGTCAGCTTTCAGCCATTAGCCGTCGGCAGGGCCGCCCGCGCCCCTCATTGGACAGCGTCACCCCAGATCCTCGAGGCAGCTTTCATACGGCTCGCCGCTTACCAGCGTGGAGAATCAATCATTAACAGAGGGGCAAAAGCTGATTGCTAGATGTCTGTTGCGTGGTTTGGAAGTAGAAAGAGGGCCATCCAACTCCCCA
>JADDPV010000113.1 GCA_016781705.1 Rubrobacter sp. | reverse complement strand
GAGGCCGACGACCACGCTCGTCTCGTCGTCGCGGGCCGTCAGCATGATTATGGGTACGTCGGCGAGCGCGGGCCCTACCTCGCCCCCCCTGAGCTCTCGGCAGAGGGAGACGCCGTCCATGCCGGGGAGCATCACGTCGAGGATCAAGAGGTCGTATGGCTCGGCCGAGCGCAGGTGCTCCAGCGCTTCCTCCCCGTCTCCGAAGACCTGCGTCTCTATCCCCTCCCGGACGAGGGAGTGCTCGACCACGTCGCGCACCGCAGGATCGTCCTCCACCAAAAACACCTTAGCCACTCTCAACCTCCGGCAACTCGATCCTAACCGTCGTTCCGGTTCCTCTCTGGGACTCGATCGAGATCCTGCCCCCCATCCTCTCGACGAGTTCCTTACAGATAGGCAGGCCCAGTCCGAACCCGCCAGAGCTCTCCTCGCCCTGGTAGAACCGGTCGAAGACGTGGGGGAGGTCGGCCTCGGCGATACCTTCTCCGTTGTCCTCGACCTCCACGAGGCCTGGCTGCAGGCGCAGCACGACGCGACCTCCCCGGCCCGAGTACTTCACGGCGTTGCTGACGATCACCATCAGCGCCTGCTCCAGCCACTCCCCGTCCGCCCGGACGCGCTTACCCGCACCCGAGGAGGAGAGCTCTACGCCCGCGCTCTCGGCGAGCGGTGCCATTCGCCAGAGTACCTCGCGCGCCGTGGCGTCCAGGTCGACGACCCCGATATCGGGCTCCCTCAGGTCCCACCCGACCCGGGCCAGCCGCAAGAGCGTCTCGGAGAGCCGCTGCATCCGCCGCGCCTCGGCGAAGATGTGGTTCAGGAAGCGCCGCCTGACCTCGGGGTCGTCTTCCTCCTCCGTGAGGAGAAGGTCCGCAGCACCGAGGATGGTGGTAATTGGGGTCTTGAGCTCGTGCGCGGCGTTGGCGAGAAAGCGCTGCTGGCGCGCCTCCAGGCGCCGGCTCTCCGAGAGGTCCTGCACCACGACGAGCGCCCCGCCGCGGTTTTCGCCGAACTCGGGCAGGTGCTCGAGCTTGACCTGCAACAGGCCGCCCCGGCCCTGCACCCTGGCCTCGATGCACCCACCCTCCTCCCGAGCGCACCGGGCGACGGCCTCCGCGAGGTCGAAGTCCTCCCAGGGGTCGGGCAGTTCCCCGAGCCGCCCCTGGCCGTCGAGGGCGAGCATCGAGCGGGCGGCGGGGTTGGCGAAAACGACGCGCTCGCGCCCGTCAGCCGCGAGCACCCCCTCCGCGAGGTTGTTCAGTATGGCGTTGAGGGTCGCCCGCTCCTGCTCCAGCTGGGAGGTACGTTCCTCGACGCGTTGCTCCAACTCCTCGTTGAGCCGCCGAATCTTTTCTTCGGCTTGCTTGCGCTCGGTGATGTCGCGGATAAAGCCGGTGAAGAACCGTTTGTCGTCCTTGACGAACTCGCCGAAGGAGACCTCTAGAGGAAACTCCTCGCCGCTCTTGCGCAGGCCGGGCAATTGTACGGAGCGCCAGTCCAACTTGCGCTCGCCGGTCTCGAGGTACCGCTCGAAAGCGGCGAGGTGGGCCTGGCGTAGGTGTTCGGGCATAAGCATGGTGAGTTGGTGTCCTAGCATCTCGGCCCCGGTGTACCCGAAGATCCCTTCGGCAGCGTCGTTGACGAACAGGATACGGCTCTCCTCGTCGATCATGACGATCGCGTCCTGGGCGGTCTCCGCGAACACGCGATAGCGCTCCTCGCTCGCCCGTAGCTCCTCGTCGGCCCGCTTGTGCTCGGTGACGTCGTCGAAGATTGCCACACCCGCGATGATGCGTCCTTCACGGTCGCGGATAGGGGTGGAGCTGAGCCGCATCGTACCGCGGGTGCCGTCGCCGCGCACGAAGTCGATCTCCTCGGCCTTGACCACCTCGCCCGCCCTTATCGAGCGTGACAGCGGGCGCTCCTCGAGCCGGTAGGGCCGCCCGTCCGGGTGGAAGATCTGGTACTGGCGGGGATAGTCCTCGATGCTGTCGGCCGGCCTGAAGGGGTGGCGCCAGATCCGCTCCACCTGCTCGTTGCCGAGGACGAGCTTGCCAGAGGGAGCCTCCGCTATGATCACACCCGAGGGCATCTGCTGGAGCACCGCCTCCAGGCGCGCCCGCTCGCTTTCCAGCTCCGCGGTCCGCTCGGCCACCCGGCCCTCGAGGTTGGCGAAGGCGTCCTCGAGCCTTGCGGCCATGGTGTTGAAGGTCTCGGCGAGGTCCCCGAGTTCGTCCCCGAAGCCGGGCTCCATGCGGTGCGAGAGGTCGCCGCCCTCTATGGAGCGGGCCCCGAGGGCCAGACGCTCGATCCTGCGGCTGAGCAGGGTACCGAGCAGGAGCATCAGACCGCCACCGAGGATCGACGCTACCCCCGCCGCCTCCAGGCCGCTGCGCAAGAAGAGCTGGTAGGCGGTGCTCTCGGGCTCGTCAGAGGCGAACACGACGCCCCCCGCGAGGCTGCCCTCGCCCACCACCGGGGCCACCGCCACGTTGAGCCGACCCAGCTTTTTGGACATCCGCTTCCCGGCCGCGGCCGTCTGGAGCATCTCGCGGGAGGCTTCGAACCCGGGGGCGGACCCCGCCCGCGCAACGACCCTCTCGCCGGTGTCGACGACGAGTATCTCCCCGCCGGTCGTCTGGGCGTAAAGGTCGAGCTGTTCGCCGAGCTCCGCTCCCGTCGTGCCGGGGACGGCCTCGGCCGCGGCGGCGGCCTGCGCGAAGGTCTGGGTCTCGGCGTAATCCGTAAGCCGCGCGCCGAGGACGGGAACGCCGTAGACGAAGATCAGCGCGATGGAGAGCAACACGATGAGCACCGCGGCCAGCGGCATCCAGATGCGCAACCTGAGGCCCACGAGCAAATTGTACACCTCGATACATAACTTTCTCTACTGGGCCCGAAAGGGCGGGCCGCGCCTGGTCACAAGGGTAGCAGGGACGCATCCGTGCGGGGTGGGGAAGACCGGGCGCTTTACACGACCTTTACGCGATCTTTACCGAAGCTTTACGGGCGGTAGACCCTGCCCGTGCAAACTGGGTACGTGAGTGCGCGCCCGCTTGCGGGCGGAAAACGAAGCGCTTGAGGAGACAGGGTATGAAGGCAGGGCAAGGCCGAGGCGTTAGCTGGGGGAGCGTCGCCCTGGGATGGCTCGTTGCGGTCTTGGCCGGGGCGGGTATCCGGGCCCTCCTCGGCGGCCTGTACGGCTCGGTGGCCGGGCTGCCCGCAGGGACGACGGACGCCACGGCCGTGGTACTCGCCTTGGTCTCGGGTTTCCTCGCTTACCTCTTGGGCGGGTTCACGGCCGGGAGGTTCTCCGGCCACTCGGGGGCTCTTAACGGGGCCATGACGGCCGTCTTGGGGCTGGTCTTGGGCTTGGTGGCGAGCGCCGTTCTGGCCTCGTCCGGGGCAGTCTTGGCCTGGGGTGTGGCCGTTCCACCCGCGAACTTTGGTCTCGGCGAGGAGGCGCTCGCGGCCGGCCTGCTGCTCTTTCTCTCGGACCTGTTCGGGGGTTACGTCGGCGGTGAACTCGCCGAGCCGGCCCGGCCGGCGCCTCGGCGTCTCGGCTAGCACACCGCCGGATTCCAGAGGACGGGGTGAAGGCAACACGCTCACCAGTTCGCGGACGTCGGCTTAACCGAACCTTTACCGGAGGCTAACCGGAGCTTACGGGGCGTTAAGGGGCGCCGGCGAGAATGGTTCGCACAGAGCGGCGATAGAAGAGTAGGCCGATGGCGACCCCAGGCGAGGCGGTGACCGTGCAAGATTCAAGGACGAGAGAGACACCTGAGTTGCTCCCCTGGTACCTCTCGCGCATCGGCCGGGGGCACCTTTTGACGCGCGAGGAGGAGAGGGATCTCGCCCGACGGGCCAGGGCCGGGGACGCGCCCGCGCGGCAGAAGCTCCTCGAGGCGAACCTCAGGCTCGTGGTAAGCGTGGCCAAAAAGTACCGCCACCTCGGGCTGGCTATGGAGGACCTCATCCAGGAGGGCAACATAGGCCTTATGAAGGCCGTCGGGAGGTTCGATCCCGAGCAGGGTCACCGCTTCTCGACGTACGCCACCTGGTGGATAAGGCAGGCGATCGGGCGGGCGGTCTCCGACAAGGGGCGCACGATCCGGGTTCCGGTCCACATGGGCGAGAAGATGAGGAGGGTCAGGCGAGCCCGAGAGGAACTCTCCTCCGAAGTGAACCGTGAACCCACCGACGGGGAGCTCGCCCGGCGGCTCGGATGGGAGATCGAGCGGGTACGCCTCGTGGTGGGCGCGATGTCGGACGCCAGGAGCCTCGAAGAGCCGGTCGGCTCGAGCGCCGCAGAGGCCGCGGACCGTGCGGAGCTCGGGGAGCTCGTCGAGGATCTACGGACCCCCGGCCCCGAGGACGAGGCGCTACGCAAGCTGGCACGAGAGTGGCTAGGAGAAGAGATCCGCGCGCTGCCCGAGCGCCACCGGCGCGTGCTCGTGGGTCGCTACGGCCTCGGCGACCACGAGCCGCTCACGCTGGGGCGCCTCGGCAGGGACCTCGGCGTCTCGCGTGAGCGGGTGAGTCGGCTGCAGCGCGAGGCGGAGCAGATGCTTAGAAATAGCGGGCACGCGGAGCTTTTCCGCGGCAGCGTCGCGTAGGCGGCCGTCCACGCCCCGCTCCGACAAAGGCCGTGTGTGGGGCCTTGCGGCCTTGTTTGCGGCGAGGCTGCCGTGCTCGCCGAGCAGCAGGACGGTTACCCGGACGGAAGGACGGATGTGCCCAGACCCCTGAACGGCGAACCGGAAAGAACGGATAGACCCGGAATAAAGACCGAACGAGAGGATGTTTCTATGAACGTTACGACGCAGACAGAGAGCAGGCCGCTAAGGTTGCTGCTGGCGGTCTTCGCCTCGTTCCTCCTGCTGGCGGCCGGATGCGCCGCGGACGAGGAGGGGGGGAGAGGCACCTCGGAGAGAGAGGAGAGAGCGGCGGCCGAAACAGCGGCGAGCGAGGAGGGCGTGTGGCCCGTGGCGCGGGTCGCCTCGGCGGTCGAGCCCTCGGTGGTGCAGGTGAACGTGGCGGCCATCCAGACGACGCCGTTCGGGCCGCGGGAAGCGGAAGGGACCGGGAGCGGCGTGATCTACCGCGAGGACGGCTACGTCATAACCAACAACCACGTCGTCGAGGGCGCGCGCACGGTCAACGTCGCCTTCGCCGACGGCTCGGTGGAGACGGGCAGGGTGGTCGGAACCGATCCCTTCACCGACATAGCCGTGGTCAAGGTGCGCAGGGGGGATCTACCCGCCGCCGACTTCGCCGAAGGCGGCGACCTCGTCGTCGGCCAGCTCGCCGTGGCGATGGGGAGCCCCTCGGGCTTTCAGTCCACCGTCACCTCGGGCGTCATAAGCGGCCTGGGCCGCGAGGTACCACCAGAGATCACGGGCGGCTCGCAGCAGAGCGCCCTGGTCGACCTCATCCAGACCGACGCCGCCATCTCTCCGGGCTCCTCGGGAGGAGCGCTCGTCGACCGTGACGCGAACGTGATAGGCATCAACGTCGCCTACCTGCCCCCCGCCCAGACGGGGGCGGTCAACATAGGGTTCGCCATACCTGCGGCGACGGCGACCGACGTGGCTGAGCAAATCATAGAGGACGGCCGGGCGGAGCATCCGTACCTCGGGGTCGGCCTCGCCGACCTGACCCCGGAGATAGCGCGCCGCTTCGATATTTCGGTTGAGTCCGGGGCGCTAGTTACGAGGGTGGACCCGGAAGGTCCCGCATCCGACGCCGGCATAGAGCCTGGCGGCGTCATAACCGCCGTGCGCTCCGAGAGGGTGCGTAGTGCCGGGGACCTCTTGTCCGCTCTGCGACGCTACGACCCGGGCGAGCCGCTCGATATCACCGTAGCGAAGGGCGGAGAGACCCGCGAGTTGGTGGTCGAGCTAGAGGAGAAGGGATAAGCCATGGATGCTAAACCTGAGAAGAAACAGGAGGCCTGGAGACTGACCGCAGGGAGGCTGCTCTCCGGCTTCGCCCTGGTCTTCTGCGTGCCGTTCGGAGCGTTGTTCGTTTCCGTGGCGACGGGCGCCGTGGGTCTCGTCCTTGGGATCACGGGCTACGTACTGGGTGCCAGGACGTTGGGTCCCCTCGCC
>JADDPV010000228.1:7509-19997 GCA_016781705.1 Rubrobacter sp. | reverse complement strand
CGTCACGAGCAGCGTGCTCTGGAGCCTGTACTCCTTCCTTACGAGCCCCGACGACTACTGGGAAACCATCTGCACGGCGATCGCCGTGGGCGGGGACGTGGACACGACCGCCGCCATGGCCGGAGCGATGAGCGGCGCATTTCTGGGACTCGACTCGATACCCGAAGACCTCGCTCGATGCGTCACTGATCGAGGTACCTGGGGATTCAACGAGCTAAACAACCTCTCTCGTGACTGCCACAGGCTAGCGGTGCCTTAAGCGTGTGTAGCGCACAAACACATGGGTAGTATGATTCTCGCGCTCATACCGCGCGCGGACGCTCTGGAGTCTGCTCGCCTCATCTTACTGACAAGTCCCTCATCGGCTTACCGATACTAACTCGTTTGACCAGCTTGCAGCAGTAGCGCACAATATACTGCAACGGTGGGCGCACACAGCAGGGGGCGTGTGGACGTACAGGCGGTGGTCTATACCTTGAAGGGGTTAGGTCTGGACGAACTTGCCCGCATTGAGGCCGTGCTCAAGCGACGGCTACGAGAGTTTGGACCGGAGGAGTGCACAGAGACGCCGGTATTCGATGTCTTAGGTATCGGATTCACGTCGATGGTTACCTTCAGTCACGGCTGCGCCGGCATCGTCGCAAAGATGGGTCGGTAAGGAGCACGGACTCTACTGATGCTTCCGCTATCTATCCCGAGGACGGCAAACAGAGGTCGCTTTATATAGGCAGACGAACGACCCGGAGGAGCCGCTGAAACAAAAACGCGCAGCGCGCTTAAAGCGAGTACGTTGACCAGGGGCTTCCACCCCCTCCCAGAAGGTTCGGGCCGTCGGCTGCTGGATGCGGGCCTCCTCCCCGTGGAGGACCTGGCTGTGCTCGCGTCCCGTGAGGGTCGGCGTCCTCGACCGATCTACGGAGCACACCGCTGGTTCGCCCGACGTTTCGGCTCCGCTTTCCGTGCCCTGCTAACGGCCGCCGCGCTCCCCGAAGGAGCCGATTTCTGGACGGCGTACTACGAGGGCACGGACCACTGGCACGGTAAGACCGTGCTCGATCCTTTCGTCGGCGGTGGTACCTCGGTGGTGGAGGCCTCACGCTTGGGCGCGGATGTGATCGGAGTCGACGTGGACGCGGTAGCCTGCGCGATCACGCGCTTCGAAACACACGCCGCCGAAGCCCCCGATCTAAGGCCGGCACTAACCCAACTGACAGAAGCGGTCGGCAAGGAGCTCGCCCCCTACTACCGAACCGAAACCGCCGAAGGCGAAGATCGCATAGTGCTCCACTACTTCTGGGTTCAGGCCGTCGCCTGCAGGACCTGCGGGGAGACCGTGGAGGCTCACCCCCACCACCAGCTCGCCTACGAAGCCGAAGGCACAAGGCAGTGGGCCTTCTGCCCGGGATGCCACGGCGTTCAAGAGCTGCCCCGCGAGGAGACGGAGCTGCGCTGCGACGACTGCGCAGTCACAGTGCCCATACAGACCGGACCGGTACGGTACGGGAGGTTGACCTGCCCGTGCTGCGGGAACCGGGAGCGCCTTATCGACGTCGCCGCCCGCACCGGTCGCCCCCCCGAATGGCGTCTCTTCGCATTGGAGACGCTGGAGACTGCTCCCACCGGCAAGAGGAGCGTCCCCCTCTCCCAACGGCGCTTCCGACCCGCCACGGACGCAGACCTGCGCGTGTTCGAGTCGGCGGAGCGCGCGCTGCGGGATCGAGCAACACCCGACGGCTTATTGCCCTGGATCCCCGAACGGCGTATCCCCCGCGAGGGCCGGGCGGACGACCGCCTCCTGAATTACGGCTACGACAAGTACTCGGAACTCTTCAACGCGCGCCAGCTCCTGCACCTCTCGCTCCTGGCAGAGGCCGTCGCGGGTCTTGAGGATCCCGAGCGCGAAGCCGTGACGCTCGCGTTCAGCGACCACCTCACCACCAACTGCATGATGTCCCACTACGCCTTCGGCTGGCGTCGTCTCGCGCCGCTCTTCTCCGTGCGCGCGTACCGGCACGTCACGCGTCCGGTCGAGATCAACCCGTGGCTCGACGGCACGGGCCGCGGCACGTTCCCCAATGCCGTGCATGGGGTGCAGCGCGCCATCGAGTTCGCCCGCCAGCCCAAAGAGCCCTCGGTAGAAGGCGGGTTCCGCCCGGTCTCCGACAACGCCGCTGGCGCGTCCGCCGAGATCTTCCACTCGAACTCCCGCGACCTACGGTGCCGCCTGGACGACGAGAGCGTAGACCTCATCCTCACCGATCCGCCCTACCTCGACAACGTGGCCTACTCCGAGCTCTCGGACTTCTTCCTCCCCTGGCTACAACTCCTCGGGCTCGCCGCCGTCGACGGCGAAGAGGTCGCGGGCTTCGAGGAGAACCTGGCGGCCTGAGGCCGGGACGAGGCCGCCGTCGAAGAGTACGCCTCATCCCTCGCACAAAGCTTCTGCGAGGTCGGCCGGGTCCTGAAGGCGGACGGGCGGCTCGTGTTCACCTACCAACACAACGTAGCCGGCGCGTGGCACGCGCTCGCCTCGGCCATGGTCGAAGCCGGCCTGAGCCCCATACAAGTGTTCCCCTTACTCGGGGATGGCAACGCGGGCTCCCACAACCACGAGGGCACCAGCAAATGGGACGCCGTCTTCGTGGTCGTCAAGGACGGTGGCGCCACTCCCGCGAGGCCCCTGAACCTGTCCGAAGCCCAATCGGAGCACGTCCGAGCCCACTACGACCGTTGGGCGAAGAGGCTCTCGAAGATGACCGAGGGGAAGTTCCGCGAGGCGGACCGTCGCAACTTCTTCCGGGCCTGCCTGGTAGCGGGCGCGCTCGGCATGTTCTCGTGCCCAGAGGCGGAAGGAAAAACGCCGCTCGCCGCGGCCTTAAAGCAGCCACCCCCGAGCTCCACCGAACAGAAAGACGCGCCCGATGCCTCAGTTGTCTAAAAAGGTCCTCTCCCAGTACTTCCGAACGGAGTGCAAGCGTCAGCTCCGGTTGAACCTGTCGCCGGACACGTCCCGGTTCCGTCCCGAGAGGGAGGAGCAGGGCATGCCACCTCCCCAGAGACCCCGACCCGGGCTCGAGCAGATCGCCCAACTCGGCGACGAGTGGCAGGCGGCCAAGCTGCACGACCTCTCCGAGACGTTCGGCGAGGAGGTCGTGGTGGGGGAGGCGTACACGGACGGTGCGGGGCAGTTGAGGTACCGGAACATGCCGCTGCAAAAGGCCCTGGCCGGGGTGAGCCCCGGCCGATTCCTGGTCGAGGCCGAGTACGAGATCGGTCCCGCCTTCGAGGGTGCTTTAGGCATCGCGGGCCTGCGCGACGAGTACGGTCTGGAGTACGCCGGGGTGCGTCCCGACATCATCGAGGTCCTCCCACCGGGCCACTTCTCGAGGTGTGTGAACCCCTCCGGCGAGACCCGCCCCCTCGGCGCGGAGGACCGCCGCCTGCAGCTGCGCGTCGTAGACATCAAGCTCACGGCGGAGCCCTCGCCCGGCTACTTCGCCGAGGTGACCTACTACACGATGGTGCTGGCCGGATGGCTCATGGACAAGGGCCTCGACCACCGCTTCGTCATCGTGCCCGACGGCGCCGTATGGCCCGGATCGCACGAGGCCGCCGAGCTCACTATGACCCACAAGCGGTTGACGAACGCAGGCGAGGAGCCGACCGACGAGGCGTTGCGCGAGGCGCTCGCACGGGACCTGGAGCCTGTCCCCTTCGAGGTCTTCGCCTACCGGTTGAGGCGCTTCTTCGGCGAAGAGTTGCCCGAGGTGCTCTCCGTACCCTGGGGAGAGTTACCGTGGCACGTGGACAACCGCTGCAAGGGCTGCGACAACCTCGGGTACCCCTGGGTGAGCAAAGGCGAGCGCACCGACCACCCCGACCACTGCATGCCCGAAGCCAAGAGGGAAAGGCACCTCAGCCGGATCGCCTTCATCTCCCGAGGAGCGAGCGCCGCGCTGCGGGAACGGGGGGTGGGGGACGTGGAAGTCCTCGCCGAACGCCCGCCGGAGGATCCGGCCTTCGGCTCCCACCACGTACTCAAGGCGACGCGCACCGTCGTCTCCGGCAGGGCGGAAGCGCTCGGGACCGGCTTGACGACCATCCCAAAGGACAGCGGCACGTCGGCGGTGATGCCGAAGTGGACGGACCTTCGGATCTTCCTCTCCGCCGACTTCGACGTCGGCAGCGCCATAACCTTCTCCTTCGGCATCAAAGCCTTCTGGATGGAGCCGCGCCCCTATGGCTCGACGAATCCTGCACCCCGGCAGAAGCGGAGTTGGCAGGCCGAGTCCTTTGTCGTGGACCTCAAGGATCTCGAATCCGAGCGCCGGGAGCTCCTGGCGTTCCTCGGCAGGATCGGCGCCATCCTCGACGAGGCCCACGGGCTCGATAGCCAGACCACGGTCCAGTTCTATCTCTGGGACTCCCTGCAATTCGAGCACCTCTCCCGGGTGGTGGGGCGACACCTCGAGGCGGTCCTCGACAGAAGGGACATATGGGAGCTGGCCTGGCTCTTCCCACCGGAGGACCTGCTGCAGAACCCCAGGCTCTCCACCCGCCAGTCCCCGGTCACCACGGTTCGGGACGTTGTGCGGGCCGTCCTCGCCGCCCCCGTGCCGCACTACTACAGCCTGCTCGAGACGGCCCGCTCCTACCACGCCGACAACCTCCCCGAGAATATGAAGGCGTTCGACGTCCACCCGCTCTTCGAGGACGCGTTGAGCGACCAGATCCCCTCCGAGCGGGCCCACGAGGTGTGGTCGAGGATCACCGGAAGCAGGCACTGGTCCACCCAGATGGAAACCCTAAGGCGGACGGTCGCAAGGCGGCTCGTGGCCCTCGACGCCGTCGTCCGTCGCCTGGAAACCGACCTACGCCCGCTCCTCCCCAACCAGGCCGCCCCGCGCATACAAGCTATCAGGCCGCCGCAGCGCGAGTCCCGCCTCAGCTTCGACGGCCAGCTCTGGTACGCCTTCGCAAGGCTCAACGCGGGTCTGCAGGGGCTGGAGGTGCAGGAGCTAAGGGCCCTGCCGCCGCACGGCCGGGAGGCCAAATTCGAGAGCGCCCGGCTCCCCGAACGCCTCCTCGGGGACGAGGAAGCGGGCGCGCTCAGAAGCCTCGGCCTGAAACCTCGCCCTGGCCGCAGAGTCTACCGTCTCGCGCCGAACAGCCGGGAGGTAAAGTTCAAGGAAGGCGACTTCGAGCTCGCGCTCGCGCCCGAAGACTGGCCGGACTTCCTGAATCGCAGCCTGAAGAACGTGACGGAGGGGACTTCTCTCGAACAGACCTACGCGTCGGAGTACCAACGGCGCATGGGAGACGTTACCAGAGTAACGGTTGTGGGCATCGACCGCGACCGAGGCTTTATCGTTCTAGACCCGCGCACCCAGCCCGGAGATCCGAGCCTCGAGGATCTCGAGGATGAGGGGATAGCGGACTTCAACTCAGGGGTGATCCTGGACAGGGTCTACCGCGACTACTTCACCAAGAAGCTGCTCGCGACCCTGCAAGCGATCGGCAACCCGCCGGCGGCGCGCGACGACCCCCTGGTACGTCGGGCCATCGGTCAGATCACCGCCCGAGGGTCCCGCGCCACCACCCACACTCCCCCCGCGGACTTCTTGTGGGGCGCCAAGACCATGCACGAGACCCGGGTCGGTCGAGACCTGAGCCCGTGCGCGACCTCCTGGAGGGCCACGGTCTCGGCCTCAACCCCACCCAGTGGAGGGCATGGGAGGAGGCCCTCACCCGGCGCCTCTACCTCATCTGGGGGCCGCCGGGGACTGGCAAGAGCCGCACGGCGCGAGCCGTGATCCTGGGCGCGGCCCTCGAAGCGCACGGGCAGGGCAAGGGGATCAGGATCCTCGTCTGCGCGCAGAACTACAACGCCATGGACGTCGTCCTGCTCGACGCCTACGAGAAGCTCAAGACCGTGCTCCCCGAAGGCGCCTTCCAGGTCCGCCGCGTACGGAGCTACACGAGGCCCAAAGACCCGAACATCCCCGACGAAATAGACACGGAGCTCAACCGCTTCCAACTCTCCAATCGTGTGAGGGACCTGTGTAGCAGGCTCGAAGATCGGAAGGGCATCACCGTGGTGGGCACCACGCCCTCCCAGGTCCACAACCTGCTCCTGGCGCAGGGCGCTGGCGCCCAAGGGGAGCTCTTCGACCTCATCCTCATCGACGAAGCCTCGCAGATGGACGTGGGCCTCTCGATACTAGCCGTAGCTTCCTTGGCGCGGGGAGGCAGCATCATCCTCGCCGGCGACCCCAAGCAACTGCCCCCCATCCAGCAAGCCGAGCCGCCTTTAGGCCTCGAGGACATGGTCGGCTCGGTCTACGCCTTCTGCGAAAACTTCCACGGGGTAGAGCCCGTGATGCTGGACATAAACTACCGGTCCAACTCCACGCTGGTGGAGTTCTCGTTGGAAGCGGGCTACAGGCGAACCCTGACGAGCTACTCCCCCGATCTCAGGCTGAACCTCCTAGAGCTCCTGCCGGATACCCAGCCAGAGGACTGGCCGGCTCCGCTCTTCTGGACGCCCGAGTGGTCGGCGCTGCTCGAACCCGACCACCCCGCCTCCTGCTTCGTCTACCCCGAAGGCCGGAGCAGCCAGTGGAATCAGTTCGAGGCCGACGCCGTGGCCTCCCTGGTTACGCTGCTTTATGGTCGCGCAGCAGACAAGCTGCTCGGCGAGCACAACCCCGCGACCGGGGAGCTCATCGTCCCGACTGGGAGCACGGCCTACTCGCCCGAGGAATTCTGGAAGGAAGCGGTCGGCATCGTGACTCCTCACCGGGCCCAGCAAGGCCTCATCGTGAGCCGCTTACAGCAGGTCTTCGCCCACACGGGCGTCGACCCGGGCCTCATCCGTAGCGCCGTCGACACCGTCGAACGCTTCCAGGGCCAGGAGCGGGACGTAATCGTCGCCTCCTACGCTCTGGGCGACCCCGACGCCATAGCGGACGAGGACAAGTTCCTCATGAGCCTGAACCGCTTCAACGTCATGGCCTCCCGCCCGCGAGCGAAGCTGATCGTGCTGGTCTCCCGAGAGATCGTGGACCACCTCTCGGGGGACCTCGACACCTTACGCGGCTCCCGCTTGCTGAAGATCTTCGCGGACTCCTTCTGCGGAGACGGGCGCGCCATGACCCTCGGGTTCCTCGAAGACGGAACGGGCAGAGAAGTGCCGGGCGTGTTCAAGCATAGGAGGTAGAAGGTCGCTCTTGCGAAGATCCCGGGCACGCGCCGTAGCATTAGGATGTCTCGCGGCAGATGACCCTGGGGCACCACGACGTTAAGATGAAGTAGGACTCGGAGGGAGAGGAGATCGCTTGGCTCGCAAGAAGGCGGAGTACAAGGCCGGCACCAACGGCAACGGAGCAAGCCTAGGCTTCGAACAAAAACTTTGGGCCGCCGCCGACAAGATGCGCTCTTACATGGACCCGGCCGAGTACAAGCATGTGGTCCTCGGGCTCATCTTCCTGAAGTACATCTCCGACGCCTTCGAAGAAAAACGCGAGCAGCTACAACTCTTCACCGCCGACCCTTCGAGCGACCTGTACGTCAATGACCCGAAGATGCGCTACGAGGTCCTCGAGGACCGCGACGAGTACCTCGCGGAGAACATCTTCTGGGTTCCGCCGGAGGCACGCTGGAGCCGCCTGCAGGCGAGCGCGAAGCAGCCGGAGATCGGGCGCCTCATAGACGACGCAATGGTCGCCATCGAGCGCGAGAATCCCTCCCTCAAGGGCGTGCTCCCCAAAGACTACTCCCGCCCCTCCCTCGACAAGCAGCGCCTCGGCGAGCTTATGGACCTGATCGGCACCATAGGCCTCGGCGACGAGAACAGCCGCACCTCCGACGTCCTCGGCCGGGTGTACGAGTACTTCCTCGGCCGGTTCGCCTCGGCCGAGGGCAAGGGCGGCGGCGAGTTCTACACCCCGCGCTCGGTCGTCGGCCTCCTCGTCGAGATGATCGAGCCGTACAAGGGCCGCGTCTACGACCCCTGCTGCGGCTCCGGCGGCATGTTCGTGATGAGCGAGAAGTTCGTCGAGGCCCACGGCGGACGGGTCGGGGACATCGCGATCTACGGCCAGGAGTCCAACCCGACCACCTGGCGCCTGTGCAAGATGAACCTTGCCATCCGGGGCATAAATGGCGACCTCGGCGCCCAGCACGCCGACTCCTTCCACAACGACTTGCACAAGGACCTCAGAGCCGACTTTATCCTCGCCAACCCGCCGTTCAACGTGAGCGACTGGGGCGGCGAGAGGGTGCGCGACGACGTGCGCTGGAAGTACGGCGCTCCGCCGGTCGGCAACGCCAACTTCGCCTGGGTGCAGCACATAGTCCATCACCTCTCCCCGAGAGGCGTCGCGGGCTTCGTGCTCGCCAACGGCTCGCTCTCCTCCAACACGGGTGGGGAAGGCGCTATCCGGCGCTCCCTGATCGAGGCCGACCTCGTGGACTGCATCGTCGCCATGCCGCCGCAGCTCTTCTACACCACCCAGATCCCCGTCTGCCTCTGGTTCCTCGCCCGCGATAAGAACGACGGCTCCTTCCGCGACCGCCGCGGTGAGACGCTCTTCATAGACACCCGCAAGATGGTCCACATGACGGACCGCACGCACCGCGACCTCTCCGACGAGGACGTCGAGCGCATCACCCGCACTTACCACGCCTGGCGCGGCGAGCCGAACGCCGGAGAGTACGAGGACGTGCCCGGCTTTTGCAAAAGCGCCGGGTTGGAGGAGATCGCCTCGCACAGCCACGTGCTCACGCCAGGTCGCTATGTCGGGGCGGAGGCGTTCGAGGAAGACGGGGAGCCCTTCGAGGAGAAGATGGTGCGGTTAACGGCGACACTCGAAGAGCAATTCGCGGAGTCGGCGATGCTAGAAGAAGAAGTTCGAATGAGCTTGCGGGGCTTAGGTTATGTGTAGCGCGTGGAAATCCTCGACTGTAGATGACATTAGAAGGGCCACCTCGCGATCGGTCGCTATGGGACCGTTCGGCTCCAAAATTAAGAAAGAGAACTACCGGCCCGTGGGTGTGCCAGTAATCAGGGGGACAAATCTAGACGCAGAAAGGTTCCTCGACGACGGGTTCGTTTTTGTTTCCGAAGACAAGGCAGATGAACTAAGCAGCTCTGTCGCCTTACCCGGAGATATCGTATTTGCCGCTCAAGGTACGATAGGTCGAGTCGGTATCGTTCCGAAAGATGCGCGGTACGGTAAGTACTTGCTGTCCCAGAATCTTATGAAGGTGACGTGCGATTCTGACAGGTTCGATCCTCTCTACGTCTTCTACTATTTTCGATCTCCTCGAGGTCAACATGAAATTCTGTCGTATGCCAATACGACAGGTGTCCCGTGCATCAGTCGTCCGTTAACTTCCTTGAGGTCGTTTCGAGTTACACATCCCCCTCTATCTGATCAGCGCGTCATTTCGTCTATCCTCGGCTCCCTCGACGACAAGATCGAACTGAACCGCCGCATGAACGAGACGCTGGAGGAGATGGCGCGGGCGCTCTTCAAGTCCTGGTTCGTGGACTTCGACCCCGTGCACGCCAAAATGGAGGGCCGCCAGCCCTACGGCATGGACGAAGAAACCGTCGCCCTCTTCCCCGACTCGTTCGAGGACTCGGCGCTGGGGAAGATCCCAAAGGGGTGGAAGGCGGGAAGTCTTGGCAGTATAGCGGACAACCTCAGGCGAGGCGTAAACCCTACCGAAATCTCGACTTCCACGCCCTACATCGGCTTGGAGCATATGCCCCGTAGGAGCATCGCTCTAAGCGAGTGGGGCGAGGCAGGACAGGTCGGCAGTAACAAGTCCGGATTCCGCCGTGGAGAGATCCTGTTTGGTAAGTTGCGTCCCTACTTCCACAAAGTAGGCGTGGCCGCTATAGACGGCGTGTGCTCAACGGACATACTGGTGGTCATGCCACGGCTTCCGCTATGGTATGGACCTGCTCTGTGCCATCTTTCGAGCGATGAGCTCGCGAATTACGCCGATGCCACCTCAACCGGCACTAAGATGCCGCGCGCTAAGTGGTCCGATTTAGCTCTCTTCCAATTGCAATCCCCCCAGAGGGAGTAGCCGAAAGGTTCACGAACGACATACGATCGCTCGTCGAGCTCATACAGGCCAACATACATCAGTCGCGCACCCTCGCCGCCATCCGCGACACGCTGCTGCCGAAGTTGTTGTCGGGCGAGGTCCGAGTTGCGGAGGCTGCGAGGCAGGTCGAGGAGGTCTTGTGAGCATCCATCAGCTCGGGCGGCTGGAGAAGGTGGAGCTCAGGAAGGTGTGGCTGAACGAAGCGGGCGACTTTACCCCCTGGCTCGCCCGGGAGGAGAACCTGGCGCTCATAGGCGAGACGATAGGCCTGGAACTCGAACTCGAAGCGCAGGAGAAGAACGTCGGTCCGTTCCGGGCAGATCTGTTGTGCAAGGACACCGCCACCGACTCGTGGGTACTCATAGAGAACCAGCTGGAGCGCACGGACCACACCCACCTCGGGCAGCTCCTCACCTACGCCGCCGGGCTGGACGCCGTGACGATCGTCTGGGTAGCGGCCCGCTTCGCGGAGGATCACCGCGCTGCGCTCGACTGGCTAAATAAGGTGACGGGCCCCAACATCAACTTCTTCGGGCTGGAGATAGAGCTCTGGAAGATAGGAGACTCGCAGGTCGCTCCCATGTTCAACGTCGCCTCCAAGCCCAACGATTGGACGAAGAGCGTAACCGGAGGAGGGGCGGGGCCCCCGAACGTGCCGACGGAGACCAAGCAGTTGCAGCGCGAGTACTGGGCGGCGCTTCGCGAGTACATGATCGAGAACGGCACCAGCGTGAAACCCACGAAGCCGCTCCCGCAGCATTGGATGAACTTTGCCATCGGGCGCTCGAACTTCCAGCTGCAATCTTACGCGAACACGAAAGAAGGTAGGGTAGGGCTCGGGCTCTCCATAACCGGGCCGGACGCAAAGCCGCACTTCCACCTGCTGTTGCAGGACCGCGAGGGGATAGAGAAGGAGATCGGGGAACCCCTCGACTGGTTGGAGCTCCCAGAGCGCAAGGAGAGCCGAGTCATGCTCCACGACCTGAAAGCCGATCCGAACGACCACGATGGCTGGACGAAGCAGCACGCCTGGCTCGCCGAAAAGCTCGAAAGGTTCGACTCCGTTTTTAGACAGAGGATCAAGCAACTAGACGCCAGCGCGTTCGATCCCCAACTAGCGGAAGTGGTGCCGTGAGCGCCAAAGCCATGAACGAGTCCGTCGTCGAAGAGGCTATCCTCGACTGGTTCGCCGAACTCGGCTACGAGACACTACACGGCCCCGACATAGCCCCGGACGAGCCGGGCGCCGAACGGACCAGTTACGGGGAAGTGGTGCTTACGGGCCGCCTACGCTCCGCCCTGGCCCGCCTCAACCCCGGCGTCCCCGACGAAATCCTGGAAGAGGCTGCGCTCAAGGTCTCTCGCACCGAGTCCCCGAGCCTCGTCGAGAACAACCGCCGCTTCCACCGGATGCTGACTGAGGGCGTTGACGTCGAGTACCGCGACGAGAACGGCCGGATCGTCTACGGCAAGGTCCGCATCGTGGACTTCGACCACCCCGACAACAACGACTGGCTCGCGCTGAACCAGTTCACAGTCATAGAGAGCAACCACACCCGCCGCCCCGACGTGGTCGTGTTCGTGAACGGCCTGCCTTTGGGGCTCATGGAGCTGAAGAACCCCACGGATGAAAACGCCACGCTGCGCGGCGCATACAACCAGCTTCAGACGTACAAGGCCGAGATCCCGAGCCTCTTCCCCTACAACGAGCTCCTGGTGATCTCCGACGGCGTCGCCGCGAGGGTCGGCACCCTCACCGCGAGCTGGGAGTGGTTCCTCCCCTGGCGTACGGTCGAGGGCAACGACCTCGCCCCCGAGATCACCCCGGAGCTCGAAGTGGTAACCAGAGGCGTCTTCGAGAAGCGGCGCTTCCTGGACCTCGTCCGCCACTTCGTCGTGTTCGAGGAAACCTCCAAGGGCCCGGTAAAGAAGATGTCCGCCTACCACCAGTTCCACGCCGTCAACAAAGCGGTCGCCTCCACCGTGGAGGCCGCCTCCCCCGAGGGCGACAGGAGGGTCGGCGTCGTCTGGCACACGCAGGGCTCCGGCAAGAGCCTCTCCATGGCCTTCTACGCCGGTAAGGTCGTACTGCACCCAAGGATGGCGAACCCCACCCTCGTCGTCCTTACCGACCGCAACGACCTCGACGACCAGCTCTTCGGCACCTTCTCCGCCTGCTCCGACCTCCTGCGTCAGATGCCCCGGCAAGCCGAGAGTCGGGAGCACCTGCGCGAGCTCCTCTCCGTCGCCGCCGGCGGCGTCGTCTTCACCACCATCCAGAAGTTTCTCCCCGACAGGGGCGAGAGCTACCCGCTCCTCTCCGACCGGCGCAACATCGTCTTCATCGCCGACGAGGCCCACCGCAG
>JADDPV010000228.1:0-7474 GCA_016781705.1 Rubrobacter sp. | reverse complement strand
TGCGCGACGCGCTGCCCAACGCCTCGTTCATCGGCTTCACCGGCACTCCCATAGAGGTCCACGACCGCAGCACCCCGGCGGTCTTCGGCGAGTACATAGACGTCTACGACATCCAGCAGGCCGTCGAGGACGGCGCCACGGTTCCCGTCTACTACGAGGCCCGCGTGGCTGAGCTCGAGCTCGACGAAAGGGAGCTGCCCCACGTGGACCCGGACTTCGAAGAGGTCACCGAGGGCGAGGAGGTCGAGAGCAAGGAGAAGCTCAAGACGAAGTGGGCTCGCCTCGAAGCCCTCGTCGGTGCCGAAAAGCGCGTCGAAAAGATCGCCGAGGACATCGTCGGGCACTTCGAGGAGCGCCTCGCGGCGATGGAGGGCAAGGCGATGGTCGTGGGCATGAGCCGCCGCATCTGCGTGGCCCTCTACGACGCCATAACGCGAGTCCGGCCCGAGTGGCACGACGAGGACGACGACGCGGGCGAGATCAAGGTCGTGATGACCGGCTCCGCTTCCGACCCTTTAGAGTGGCAGCAGCACATCCGCAATAAGGCCCGCAGGGAGGCCTTAGCCCGCCGCCTCAAGGACCCGGAAGATCCCCTCAAGATGGTAATCGTGCGCGACATGTGGCTCACCGGCTTCGACGCCCCGGTTCTGCACACGATGTACGTCGACAAGCCCATGCGCGGTCACGGCCTCATGCAGGCCATCGCTCGCGTGAACCGCGTCTACGGGGAGAAGCCCGGCGGCCTCGTCGTGGACTACCTCGGCATCGCCGAACACCTCAGGGCCGCCCTCTCCAACTACACCGAACGGGACCGCGATCAGGCCGGGGTCCCCCAAGAGACCGCCGTCGCCCTTATGCAGGAAAAGTACGAGATCGTCGCCGCCATGCTCCACGGCTACGACTACTCCGCCTACACGAACGGCGGCACGCCAGGTGAGCGGCTGAGCGCCATCACCGGCGCGATGCAGCACATCCTCTCGCAGGACCCCAAGAACGGCAAAAAGCGCTTCCTGCAGGCCGTAACCGAGCTCTCCAAAGCCTTCGCCCTCGCCGTGCCGCACGAGCGAGCGCTCGCCATAAGAGACGACGTCGGCTTCTTCCAAGACGTAAGGGCGGCCTTCGCGAAGACCACCATGACCGGGCACGCGGCGGAGGACCTGGACCTTGCGGTCGGTCAGCTCGTCAGCCGGTCCATCTCCTCGGCCGAGGTCGTCGACATCTTCGCCGCCGCAGGTCTCAAAAACCCGGACATCTCCATCCTCTCCGACGAGTTCCTCGAAGAGGTGCGCGGATCGAAGCAGAAAAATCTCGCCGTCGAAATGCTGGAGAAACTCCTGAACGACCAGATCAAAGCACGCGCCCGCACCAACGTCGTCCAGTCCCGTTCCTTCGCCGACATGCTGGAGAAAGCCGTAAACCAGTACCGAAACCGCTCCCTGGAAACCACAGAAGTCATACAGGAGCTCATAGAGCTCGCCAGGCAACTACGCGCCGCCCACCGCCGCGGCGAGGACCTCGGTCTCACGGAGGACGAGGTCGCCTTCTACGACGCACTGGAGACCAACGAAAGCGCCGTGGCCGTCCTCGGCGACGAGAACCTCAAGGCCATAGCGCGGGAGCTCGTCGAGACTGTGCGCCGCAACGCCACCGTGGACTGGACTCTTCGGGAGGACGCAAGGGCGAACATGCGCCGCATGGTCAAGCGCATCCTCCGCCGTCACGGCTATCCCCCGGACAAGCAGCAGGCCGCCACCCAGACCGTCTTGGAGCAGGCTGAGTTCCTGGGTAGTTTGGGAACCGCCGCGTGAGCGCGAGTGTGCCCGCCAAGCTCAGGGTGCTCACCCTTGCGTGACACCGGCAGGAGATATCTGCATCGATGGTAGTGGGGCTGAAACCTCCTCGAGCGAGACCTCTGAAACCGCGCGCGGGGCAGGTGCCTTTCGTCAATGTGTCGGTCCGACCGAGAAGAATTTTGAGTCCGTCCGGGACCCTGCGGGCCCCTCCCGGGCCTTCGGCTCCGTCGCCGGTCTACCCGGCCGCCACTCGCCTTACCTAAGGGGAAAACGGGACCCCCGTCCCGTCCGACGAGGACCATTATACACGAGGGTTTTCGGGCACCTTTCTCTGTTTTTCCGATCACAGATGTCGTCAAAACGTCGTCAAACGACGTCGGGCCGAGGGGGGCGGAATGCCCCCCTCTATAATGCTTCCGCGTGTTCACGAGGAAGGGAGGGTCGATGTCCGAGGAACACAAGAGGAAGGGCTTATACGAGCGGCTCCTCGAAGAGCGGGCCGAGGAGGAGAGGAGAAGGGGAAGGCCCCTGGGCCCGTTCTACGGGGTGGACTCGAAGGTCCTCGACCGGAGGCTGGCCGACGCCCCGAAGGACCGGCCCCCGGGGTACCGCCGCGACGTCTACGAGCTCCACCGCTTCGTCGAGAAGGGGGTGCACAGCCCCGGCAGTGCGATGAGGTTCCACAGCCTGAAGAAGAGGTACGCCGAAGAGCATGCCGAGCTGAAGGCCGAGGGGATGGGGCAGGGCGAGCTCCTCTAGGGGTTACCTCAGTTCGGCCGGTGGGACCTGTACTTGTTCGCCCCCTTCGGGGGGTCCTCTTGTTCGCCCCCTTCGGGGGGTCCTTTATGGGCTTGCCGGAGCGGAGGGCTTCGAGGACCTCGGCCATCCCCTCCTCGCTCTCCATGACGATCACCCCTCCGCCCTTGAGGACGGCCCTGTGGATGGGGCCGTAGCCCTCGACGACGTCCACCCAAATCTCCTGGACGTTCCCAGGGAGAGCCAGGGACCCTCATCCTCGACCGGTGGAGGACCCTCGATGGGGGTACCGGGCGGAGGAGTCTGCTCCCTCCTCCCCGAGTTCTTGAGCTCCTCGATGTTCCGGCGGACCTCTTCGGCGGGCGGGGCCTCGATGACCGTGGGCTCGGGCCTGGGCATCGGGGTCGTCGCCCGGGCTTCGGGCTTGTCGGGATCGGGCACGTCTCCACCTCTCTCTTTGGCGTCGGGTGCGGGGGCGTTCTCCGGCACGAGACTACAAGGCTTTTATCAGAAAGCTCAGGGCCAGCGTCGGATGCACGATCGGGTGGGCATTTCCCGCCCGCATTGCCGATGCTGATGGCGTGGGAGTGGTCGGCAACCGCGTCTATCGTGTGGGTGTGGGCCCCGTCCGAGCCGATCCCGTGGGAGTGGTCGGCGGAGGCGGTCCCCATCGTCCCGCCCGCTGTGCTGGCGATCGTCGCGGTGGTCCCGGCCGCGACCGTCACGCTGGTCCCCGCCCTAGCGTAGGAGTGGGCGTGGCTTGCGCTCTGGTCGCCCGTACCCCCGCCGTGGTTGTACCCCCAGGCGCTGTTGGCCCAGCCGTGGTTGTGGCCCCCGTTCGCCGCGGCCGACGCCCCGTTGTCGTGGGTCGGCATCTGGGCCTGGGTAAGGGTGTGGGTCTCCGAGCCATAGTGCCCCCCGAGAACACCGGGGGTAGGGAGCGGTACCTTTCGGGGCAAAGACGACCCCGCCGCGATGGAGGGCGTGTCGGGGGAGTAGAATGCTCTAACG
This sequence comes from Rubrobacter sp., assembly GCA_016781705.1. GTDB lineage: Bacteria > Actinomycetota > Rubrobacteria > Rubrobacterales > Rubrobacteraceae > Rubrobacter_F. The sequence continues at coordinate 3,914 of JADDPV010000228.1, read as the reverse complement.
ATTGGGCCCGCGATGTTCTGGTCGGGAACTTTTTTGCGTAGAAACCGATGACCTCGGACGAACGTGTTCAGGAGGAGGTCCCAGCTTGTGGCACGTCCCGAAAGCTCGATAATGAGGCCGCAAGACCTCGGCATCGGCAGGCTCTTCGAGACCGTCCGCGACGCCGTGATCGTGGCCGAGGCCTCCACCGGCCGGATCGTACTGTGGAACCGGGCCGCCGCGGAGGTCTTCGGCTACTCGCCCGAGGAGGCGCTCGATGGCCTCGACGTCGAAGCTTTGGTTCCCGAACGCCTCAAGGAGAGGCACCGGGCGGGCCTCTCCCGCTATCACGACACCGGCCACGGCCCCTACGTCGACTCCCGCGCCATGCTGGACCTGCCCGCCGTGCGCAAGGGGGGCGAGGAGATATGGGTCGAGTTGACCCTCAGCCCCATAGAACCTCTGCCAGAGACGGGCACCGAGGGGAGGTTCGTGCTCGCCGTCGTCAGGGACGTTACCGAGCGCAGGCGGGTGGAGGAGGAGGTCCGGAAACTCAACGAGGAGTTGGAAGGCAGGGTGGCGGAGCGCACCGCCCGGTTGGAGTCCGTGCTCGCGGAGCTGAAGGAGAGGGAGAGCGTACTCCGGGAGAGCGAGGAGCGCTTCCGGCTCTTGGTGCAGGGGGTCAGGGACTACGCCATCTTCATGCTCGACCCAGAAGGGCGCGTCGCGAGCTGGAACGAGGGGGCGCGGCGCATCAAGGGCTACGAGGTCGAAGAGATCCTTGGTCGGCACTTCTCGGTCTTCTACCCCGACGGAGAGGTCGAGCGTGGCCACCCGGAGGAGGAGCTGCGTATCGCGGCCGAAGAAGGCGCCTACGAGGAGGAAGGCCTGAGGGTGCGCAAGGACGGCTCGAGGTTTTGGGCGAGCGTCCTCATCACGGCACTCCAGGACGGGAAGGGAAACCTGCGCGGCTTCGCCAAGGTCACGCGCGACGTCACCGAGCGCAAACGGGCGGAGGAGGCGCTCAGGCAGAGCGAGGAGCGCCACCGGGCGGTCGTCGAGCAGGCCCATGAGGGCATCTTCCTCTTCGCCCCCGAGACCAAGCGCATCCTCGAGGCCAACCCCGCCTTCCAGAGGATGTTCGGCTACGACGAGGAGGAGCTGCGAGAGACAACCCTCTACGAGCTAGTACCACAAGACCCCGAAGGGGTGGACCGCAACGTAGAGCGAGCCCTGCTGGGGCAGGGCCACCTCCTTGTCGGCGAGAGGGTCTACCGGCGCAAGGACGGCTCGTCGATCGACGTGGAGGTCTCGGGGGGCGTCATCTCCTACGGGGGCGAGGAGGTGATCTGCTCGGTCGTCCGGGACGTGACCGAGCGCAAGAGGGCCGAGGAGGCCCTGCGTCGACAGGCCGAGCTCCTGGACCTCTCCCACGAGCCGATCTTCGCCTGGGAGCTCGGCGGCGGCATCGTCTACTGGAACCGGGGCTCGGAGGAGCTCTACGGCTTCTCCAGGGAAGAGGCCGTGGGAAGCGACAACCACCGCCTGCTCCGGACGGTCCACCCGATGCCCCGGGAGCACATCGAGGCTGCGCTGGAGCGTGAGGGGCGTTGGGACGGGGAGCTCGTCCACACGACGAAGGACAGGCGGCGGGTCGTCACCGAGAGCCGCCACATGCTGGTGGAGACGTCCGACGGGCGGAGGCTGGTGCTGGAAACCAACCGGGACGTCACCGAACGCAAGCGCTCCGAGGAGGCCATGGCCGAGGTCAGGGAGGCCGAGAGGCGCCGCATCGCCCGGGACATGCACGACGGGGTCCTCCAAGATATTTCCCACGCCCTGGCCGAGGCGCAGGTCTTGAGGATGATCCCGGAGGAGCAGGGGAGGGAGAGGCTTGACCTCTTGATCGAGGCCCTGCGGCGCTCGGCGCGGGAGCTGCGCGGGGCCGTCTACGACCTCCGCCAGGAGGAGGACGCCCCCGGGCGGTCCTTCGTCCGATCGGTGGAGTCGCTCGTGGAGCTCAACCGGCAGATGAACCAGGGGTGGGAGGTGGAGTTAACCGTGGACCCAAGGTTCCCCGAGGGTCTGCCGGAGAGGGAGGGTAAGGAGCTGTTGCGGGTGGTGCAGGAGGCGTTGAGCAACGCCCGCAAGCACTCGGGAGCCGAGCACGTGCGGGTGGCCTTGAGGACCGAGGGGGACGATGTGGTGGCCGAGGTCGAAGACGACGGGAGAGGGTTCGATCCGGGCCCCACCCGCGCCGGGGTAGGGCTGAGGAGCATGGACGAGAGGGCCGCCACTCTGGGCGGGAAGCTGGAGGTCGAGGGCGAGCCAGGGAAGGGCACGAGGGTGCGGCTTCGCACCCCCCTCAAGAACGTCGGGGGAGGCGGGGCGGGGTGACGAGGGTGATGCTCGTCGAGAACCACGACCCCTTCCGCCAGGCCATCGCCTTGATCCTCGAACGGGAGCCGGACTTCGAGTTGGTGGCCCAGGCCGGTACCCTCGGCGAGGCCCGACGTTTGCTCGCCGAGCGGGAGGTGGACGTCGCGGTGGTGGACCTCCGCCTGCCCGACGGGGACGGGACCGATCTCATCCAAGAGCTCAAAGAGGCCAACCCCCCAGCCTCGGTGCTGGTGCTCTCCATGTCCCCCGGGGAAGCCGAGGAAGTGGGGGCGGACGGGGTGCTGGGCAAGGACGCCCTCTTCGAAGAGATCATCGGTACGATACGGCGTCTCGGGAACGGGTGAGCCGACGACGGCGGCGCTCGTGCCCAAACCCGAGGTCGTACGCTCGGAACGGCAAGTCCCGGCCTCGTTCCTTGGGCCTTGTGCTGGATGCTCAAACTTGTTAAGAGGTAAGGAAGACGAGCGTTATAGCGGTAGTCAGTGCAGTTGGGCCGCCTCTGTTGCGCCTGCACTCGGCGGAGACAAGAAGGGCACCGAGACACCCGTTAAAACGGCACGGAGCACGTGATAAGTCTATGGTCCAATACCACTGTACAACGCTGTAGAAGAGGCTTTCGGGTAGGAGACGAAGATGCGAATAGTGTTGGCCGTGGAGCCTCGCTCGTACAGGGAGGCGATAGGAATCGCAATCCGGGGTCTACGTCCGCACGTCGAGGTGGCGATCGTCGAACCGGGCGTGTTGGCGCCGGAGGTGGTGCGCCTGGAGCCCGAGCTCGTGATCTGCGGCCAACCCAACACCGTAACCACGACCGACAGACCCGCCTGGGTAGAGTACCGCCCTTACGACGATTGGGCGGAGGTGTGCCTCGACGGCAATCGTTCGAAGCTGGCCGACGTCCAGCTAGACGACCTGATCTCGATCGTCGACGAGGCGGAGGAAGTGGCCGGGAGGAAGGACGATCCCGGAGGGTGCTAGCGATAGGGTCTACAGGACGGCACCGAAAGCCGAGGCCGTAGGCTCCTGCCTTCGAAGGCCTTGCGGCTACCGCTCGGTGGCTCTGCCCGGTTCGACCATCACGCCTGAGGAAGCGGTACGCCAAAGAGCACGCGGAGCTGAAGGCCGAGGGGATGAGCCAGGGGGAGATCTTCTAGGCCACCGCTCGTCGAGGGCCTCGTCGCTCAGTCCGGCCTCCGGGACTTGTACTTGTTCGCCCCCTTCGGGGCCTCCTTTATCGGCTTGCCGGAGCGGCCGCCCCTCGGGAACGTGGCGGGCGTCGTCCTCACGATCCTGGGGGTCGGCATCGTCTTCCGCGAGGGCCTGGTAGCCGAGGGCCGAGCCGCCCTTGGCCGCGAGGGCGAGGTCTCCTACCTCGGGCTGGCCCTCGGCCCCGCTTGCGCCGGGGGCCTCCGATTGTAGATCATGCCGGTAGCCGTGTTATTCGGACCCGATCATCCGGCGAAGCGGGCGGCCTCCCGGTTGAACTTCTCAGGCTCCTCCCAGAACGGCGAGTGCCCGCTCTCCTCGAACTCCAC
>JADDPV010000117.1:1193-6123 GCA_016781705.1 Rubrobacter sp. | reverse complement strand
CCGGACGAACGCCACCCTGTCGCGGTGGCGCGGGTCCATGTTTGCCTGAACCTTGTAGACGAAACCGGAGAAGGGCGCCGTCAAGGGACGGTCGTGTCCCACATCGTCCCTACGGGGGGCCGGCCCCGGCGCGAGGTCCTTTACGGCTTCGAGCAGGAGCCTCACGCCGAAGTTCGCCAGGGCGCTGCCGAAGAAGACGGGCGTCAGTTCCCCCGCAAGAAAGGCCTCCCGCTCGAAGGAGGCACCGACGGCGTCAAGGAGCTCGAGCTCCTCCCCGACCGCCACGTTGGACCGTCCGTTCGCCTTCCTCGCCTCGGCGAGGGGCACGACGGTCTCCGTGCCGACCGAGGCGCCGTGTACCGTGCGATCGTAGCGGACGAGGAGGCCCCTCTCGCGGTCCACCACGCCCTCGAAGTCCGGCCCGTCGCCCACGGGCCAGGTGATGGGCGCGGTACGGACGCCGAGCGCCTCTTCGACCTCGTCCAGAAGCTCCAGGGGCTCCTTGGAGGGGCGGTCCAGCTTGTTCACGAACGTTATGACGGGTATGCCGCGCATCCGGCAGACCTCGAAGAGCTTGAGGGTCCGCTCCTCCACGCCCCTCGCCGCGTCCAGGACCATCAGCGCCGCGTCGGCGGCGTAGAGCGTGCGGTAGGTGTCTTCGCTGAAGTCGCCGTGGCCCGGCGTGTCGAGCAGGTTGAAACGTACCCCGTCGTAGTCGAGGCCGAGCACGCTGGAGGTGATGGAGATGCCGCGGGCGCGCTCCATCTCCATCCAGTCCGAGCGCACCGCAGCCTGCTTGCGGCTCTTGACCGCGCCGGCCATCTCGATCGCGCCCGAATAGAGCAGGAACTTCTCCGTCAGCGTCGTCTTACCGGCGTCGGGGTGCGAGATGATAGCGAACGTCCGCCGCTCCCGCCCCCCGTCGAAACCGTTTGTCTTTGCGCTTTCCAGCTCTGTCCTACTTTCTCTTCGTCTTCACCCGTCGGAGGCGCAGCCTCCACGTCTAGGCCACGGCTTCGCTCCAGCGTCCGGCCCTGTAAGTGTAAACTTGCGCGCGACTTCTGCGGCGCTACACCGAGCGAGTAACCCTCCGCTTTCGCGGAGACCTCGGCAGGTACCCGACAAAGCTCGTCCGCCTGCCTCCTTACGTTTTGCTCTCCTACCGCGTCTCGGGCTCGTCGAGGAGAACGGAAACGATGTCGCTCCTCCCCGGCGTCGCCACCATCACCAGGGTCGCCTCCCCGGACCCCGGGTTCGCCCAGGAGAACTCCGTCCCCTCGGAGACGTAGACCGAGTCCCCCTCGAAGAGCTCGACCTCCCGCCCCTTTAGGCCCACGACGAGCTCGCCCGAGAGCAGCAGCAAGACGGCCTCTTGCGTACCGAACGCCGCTCGTTTGCCGCTGGAACCGCCCGGCTCGACCTTGATCTCCGCGGCCGACAGCTTCCGCCCCGGCGCGGCGTCCGCTAGAAGCGAGATCGTGCTCTTCGACCACCCGCTCTCGTACTCCGGCCTCTCTTCACTGCGCACTACCTCGCGTGGCGCCGACTCCAGGGAACTGAAAAACTGCCCCAGGCTCACCCCGAGTTCCTCGGCGACCTTCTCCAGGGAAGCTATCGAGGGCGAGACCGCCTCGGCCTCCATCTGAGAGATAAACGACGGCGAGAAACCCGTCCGAGCCGCGAGGGTTCGCACGGACAGGCCTCGCTCCCTGCGCAACTCGCGCACCCTCGCGCCGATCCTACCCACGCCGGTCCTCTGTCCTCTCACGATCCTCCTCACCTTCTCCCTGCAGTGTACATTAATAATGCTACACTGTGCATAATTAGTAAACGCGAGCATCAGGGAAACGAAGGCCAGACACCGCCGGTCGCCACCCTTGACCGTGCGCCACTCGACGCGGAAAGATCGCGTCGCCCCGAGGTTGAGCTTGTTTTTCGCACTACGCACGCGTGCGTATCCGTGTTCGACGGCGCGAGCACAGGACGAGGGTTTGTTTGCCGCGTGTGTCTTGCGGGACCTCGTCGGCGGAGGGGTCGGACGGATCTTAACGGCCGGTAGGTTATCTGGCGGAAGGAGCAGGTTGCGGGTTTGCGCTCGATTTTTGCGGGGGTGACGGGAGGCGGGGGGAGGCCGTTCTACGGTTGGGCGGTCGTGGCGGTCGCCACCGTGGCAGCGTTCTGCTCCGGGCCGGGGCAGTCGTTCGTGTTCTCGGTCTTTGTGGACCCGATCCTCGCGGATACCGGGCTCTCCAGGGTCTACCTGTCGACGCTGTACGCCTTCGGGACGGCCGTTAGCGCCGCGATGGTCGTGTTGGTGGCGAGGCTCGCCGACAGGTTCGGGACGCGCTTGATGCTCGCCGTCGTGGCCCTCGCCCTCGGCATCGCCTGCTTCGGCATGTCCTTTGCGTCCGGTCCGCTCGCCCTGTTCTTGGGTTTCGCGGCCCTCAGGGCGCTCGGGCAGGGGTCGCTGCCGCTCACAGCGACGATGCTCGCCTCGCAGTGGTTCGTCAAGCGCCGGGGGCGCGCGGTGGCCATCGTGGTGTTGGGGCTCGCCGCTTCGAACGCCCTGCTGCCCCCCGTCGCGCAGGCCCTTATAAGTTCGGTCGGCTGGCGGGGGGCCTACGTCGGGCTCGGTCTCATGGTGTGGGTCCTGCTCGTTCCGACGTCCATACTCGTCGTCCGAAACCGCCCCGAGGATCTGGGGCTGCACCCGGACGGCGCCGCCGTACCCGTCGAGGAGCCTGGCGAGGCCGATGCGGGCGAGCGACGCGGGTTCTGGCGGGTCGTCGCTTCACCGGACTTCTGGGCCCTGGCGGTGCCGCTTGCGGCGGTCCCGTTCGTGGTGACGGCGCTGGTCTTTCACCAGATCTCCATCCTCTCCGATGGGGGCCTCACCCCCGGGGCCGCGGCCGGGGTGTTCGTCGCGTTCGCCGCCGCCTCGGCGGGCGCGTCGGCGCTCTCGGGCGCGCTGGCCGAACGCATCGGACCGAGGGGGATACTGATGGTCAGCCTGGCCTTGTTGTTCGCGGCCGTGGTGGATTTGCAGTTTGTCTCCGCGCTCCCGACCGCCGTGGCCTACTCCGTGCTGCTCGGTGCCGCGGCCGGGATGCAGGGGGTTGCGGCGGGCATGATCTGGGCCCACTACTACGGTCGCGCGGGCCTCGGCCGGGTCCAGGGGCCGGCGACGATGGTCATGATCTCTGCCGCAGCCCTCGCCCCCTTGCCCCTCGCCGCCTTGCGCCAGCTCTCGGGCGACTACGCCCTGGGACTCCTCGTCATGGCCGCCATCCCGGTGGCGTGCGCCGTCATGACCCGCTTCTTCGACCCCGAGCGGGCCCGCCAAGACGCGCAGACCGCGTGAACCGGAGACTTATCTCCGGGCCGGGACTTCTGATCCACGTCGATGGGGAGACGAGCAACGCCCTCAGGAGAGCCTCTTCGAGAAGGCTTTAGTTACGAAAGACACGGCCGCTGGCGCGAACGAAGCCGATCGCTGGCCGCCGCAAAAATCCAAACAGTTTCGGAGAAGAGGAAGAAATTCTGATGGACAGAAACGCGTTGCAGGTCGTGCCCCTGGGAGGACTGGGGGAGATCGGCAAGAACATGACGGCCGTCAGGCAGGAGAGCGGGATCGTCCTCATCGACGCCGGGATGTCTTTCCCGGACGAGGAGATGCCCGGGATCGACCTGGTCCTTCCCGACTTCTCCTACCTCAGGGAGCACAAGGACGAGCTCAAGGGCATCGTCCTCACCCACGGCCACGAGGACCACGTCGGCGCCCTGCCGTACGTCTTGCGGGAGTTCAACGTTCCGGTGTACGGCACGAAGCTCACCCTGGGGCTCGTCAGGAGCAAGCTCAAGGAGTTCGGGATAAAAAGGGGCGACCTCCGGGAGATTAAGGCAGGCGACAAGCAGAGGCTCGGCGGCTTCGGCCTGGAGTTTATCCACGTCAACCACTCCATCCCGGACGCGGTCGCGGTCGCGCTTCGCACCAACGCGGGGCTCATAGTATTCAGCGGCGACTACAAGATCGACCTGACGCCCATCGAGGGCGAGCCGATGGATCTCGCGCGCCTGGCGGCTCTGGGGGACGAGGGCGTCCTCGCTTTCTTCGGCGACTCGACCAACTCCGAGAGGCCCGGCTACGTCCCGAGCGAGAAGACCGTCGAGGCGACCTTCAAGGGCATCTTCGAGAAGGCGAAGGGGCGCATCATCGTCGCCTCCTTCGCGAGCCACATCCACCGCGTGAGCCAGGTCGTCGAGGCGGCCAAGAGGCACGATAGGCTCGTCGCCGTGACGGGCCGCTCCATGGTGCGCAACGTCGACATAGCGCGGGAGCTCGGCTACCTGGACCTCCCATCCTCGATGCTCGTCGATCAGAAGGACATCGGCAAGGTCCCGGACTCGGACCTCGCCATCATCATGACCGGCTCGCAGGGTGAGCCCATGGCGGCCCTCTCCAGGATCGCCGCCGGTACCCACCGCACCGTCGAGGTGGGGCCGGGAGACACGGTGGTCGTGGCCGCGCACCCGATCCCCGGCAACGAGCGCGGGGTGGCGAGGACGATCAACGGCCTGATGGAGCGTGGGGCCGACGTGCACTACAGCCCGCTCGAAGCGGTGCACGTCTCGGGCCACGGGGCGCAGGAGGAACAGAAGATCGTCCTGTCTTTGCTGAAGCCCAAGTTCCTCGTCCCGGTACACGGCGAGTACAAGATGCTCAAGCACCACAAGGACACGGCGATGTCTCTGGGTATCCCCGAGGAGAATATCTTCATCATCGAGAACGGCGGCCGGATGGAGTTCCAGAACGGAGAGGCCCGCCGCATCGAGAACGTCGACGCCGGGATGTTCCTCGTAGACGCCGGAGCGATAGCCGACACCTCGGACGCGATCATGCGCGAGCGCCAGCAGCTCTCCGGGGACGGCA
>JADDPV010000117.1:0-1143 GCA_016781705.1 Rubrobacter sp. | reverse complement strand
CCCCCGGACGTCATCAGCCGCGGCTTCGCGGATCCCCAGGCCCAGAACGGCCTCGTGGACGAGTCCATAGCCGCCGTGACCAAGACCCTGGAGCGCACCTCCAAAAAGCGCGTGACCGACGCCGAAGAGCTGAAAAAGGAGATCCGCAAGGACCTCTCGGCCTTCCTCTCCAAAAAGACGCGCAAGCGCCCGATCGTCCTCCCGCTGGTGGTCGAAGTGTAGGGACGCATCACCAGGAACTTCCGGGCTACGCCGGGTTCGTATGGACGAGGGCAAAGCCAAGTTAGCTCGGCGTCCGAAGTGCGAGGGCGAGCACTCGGTGCAGGAGAGTTGCTCCATGCTCGGCCCGGCCCGCGCTGTACAGGTACCTCGGCGAGGGTAACAGCGGGGGCGCAAAGAGTCGAAAGGCAGGTAGACGTCCGTCGGAGAGGTTCGCGAGACGGCGGGCGTCGTGTCGCGCTTGACGCTCCACCGCCACCCCGAACCCTACGGGGCGGCGAGGTAGCCTGGGAAAGACCGCGTATCGTGCCCGCCCGACTTGCAGCGTAAGGCTTGCCGTACGGATTTCCCGTTTCGGTACCGTGACCCCTTTTGGTGGGCTGCGCGGCGTGGGCGGTAGCCCTGTGCCTGCCGTGCGCGGGGGCGACCCGATAGGGGATGGCGGTATCCGACGAGTTCTGCCGGGAGGGGAAGGTGAGGGATGACCAAGAAGCGTAGGGACGGGGTGGGGGTTCGCGCGGGCGAGACGGGGGTGCGGCGGGCCTCCTCGGGGGACGAGGCGGCGCTGAGGGACCTGCTGGACCTGGACGGCATGCCCCGGTGGCTCGCGGCCGAGGAGAGGTTTCTGGTGCTGGAGCGCGGCGGCGATCTCCTTGCCGCCCTGGAGTACCACGTCTGCGGGGGGTGCCTCGTGCTCGGCCCAGTCGTCGCCGACCCTTGGGCGGGGGAGCGGTGGGTGGCCAGGGTTCTGTACGCCGAGGCCCACGCCTTGGCGAAGGAGATGGGCCTGCGCGGCGTCGAGGCCTCGAATGCCGTCAGCGGGGACTACCCGTACGAGGTGGGGTACCTCAAGGGGAGCTCGGGGTGGCGCCTGGGCGCTTACGATGCCTTGAAGCTCCGCGGCGAACTGCCCGAGGGAGGGTG